>SBAT01000415.1 GCA_005240105.1 Chloroflexota bacterium | reverse complement strand
TTTTGTAGATTGTTTATTCATGCGCTGTTTACGGCTTTTGGTGAAATAGCCTAAACGCTGCCACAAATCCGCAATAGGTCGTCAGTGGCACGTATATGCAACTGCCACTAGCACTTAATGTAATAGGTGCGAAAAACAGGGGCAGCACCTTGGCAGACAGGCAGACCGTCTACAGCGGACACACTGAAAAGCCGATAAACGTATACGCTCACCGGCTCTAGGACTTATTCAGTTTTAGTACAATTTTGTGCCCAGAAAAGACCGCTATGGTAATCAGGGCTGACGTATACGTTTTTACGTTCTCTGCTTCTTTTGCCCCTTGTCTTCCATGCCGATTTTCGCCAAAAGCTGCTTGTTCTGGTCTTTCAGGGCTGTTAACTCGCCTTTGTGCTCGGCAGCCGCTTTTATTGCTGTGTCTCTGTCCGCCTGGAGGCTCTTTAGCTGGTCCCGCAGTTCTTCCGCTCTCGCGTTTGCTGCTGCTACTTCCGACTCAAGCTTACCGATCTGCGCCTTCTGCTCTGCGATTATGCGGTGTAGTCCTTCCATGGCTTCGGCGTCTGCATCTCTGTCGGCTTCTACTTTCGCCAGGGCTTCCAGGGCTCCGTGAAATTGCCGGAGAGCCCCTTTCACCTCCTCGGCTGCTTT
Organism: Chloroflexota bacterium; assembly: GCA_005240105.1. GTDB lineage: Bacteria > Cyanobacteriota > Vampirovibrionia > Obscuribacterales > Obscuribacteraceae > SBAT01. Next base: position 6,042 of record SBAT01000415.1, on the reverse strand, counting down.
CTCTCTGATGACGGTTGTTTCTCTGGCCGCTTCTTCTGCCGCTACTCGCCAGGCCGTCGCAAAAGCTGTTTTGACTGGTTCCGGCTGGTCAGCTTGCACGACCGGCGACCTCACCGGCTTCGTTTCTCGCCAGGCATCTAGGTGCTTGTAAATCGTGGTCAAGCTTCCTCGACCGAGAGCCGAAAGCATGGCCAAGGCGGTTACTTCTTTGCCCTCGGCCTCAAGCCTGTTTGCTGTCTCGATAACTTCGTCGCGGTCGATGGGGATGTTTCTAGCCATTTTTGGCACCTCTCGGGCATTTACTCCCTCATCGTACCACGTAATTATGTAATAACATTACGTAATTACAATATTATTATTACATCTTCCCGATTTTTGAGTATATACGCGCCGCTGGGCTCAGAAAGGCTCCCGGCGACCCCGCCCGCTATGCCGACCCTTCCAGCCGCCGGAACCGCCCTTAAAACGCCTCCTAGCACCCTCAAATCACCTTTGACCACCGGCTCAGTGTTTCCGGGTTAGGCACCCGCTAAAACTCTTTGCAGCCCACAGCAAAACATCGCACCCCGGCCAGCCAGATCGATCTCAGAAGAAAACAGCCCGCACCATTTACGGTGGCATCAAGTGGTTGCTGTTAGATTGCGAGTCAGAAGCTCCCATAAAAAATCCGCCGAGGAATACCGGAACGAAGCGTAGCGAAGTGAGGATATGCCGCAGGCGTTCCGCTAAACATGCGGTTGCGGAGCAACTGCGCCAGTGGTTGACCCCGTAGCTAAACTCGCAGTGAGTGACGGCGACAAGGCTCTCCAGGACTTGGTTGCCGTTGAGTTGTTCGCCGTCGCTCCGGAGAGTTTTAAAAGCGTAGGGAGTCAACCACAAAAAGATGACCCGCTTGACGCATGTCAAGCGTACTGATTTGTATGCTCTTAATTGCACTAATATTGCACTAGGGTGCCCGGAAAGGCAAACCCCATGTGAGCCAGACGGGTTTCCAAGGGGGGTTCCTCCGACCCTATTCGGGGGGTTCCTCCGACCCTATTCGGGGGGTTCCTCCGACCCTATTCGGGGGTTCCTCCGACCCTACCCAAAAATCGTAGCTCTGGACCAGGTATATACACCAGGTGTAATTGACACAAAACCCTCAGCCTGTCATTCTCACAGCGGTTTAGCAGGAGCTGGATAAAAATGAAGCCAGTCGGACAAAGTAACGGGAAACCAGACCTAGAGGGTTTTGACGGGCTATTTGCTCAAGTCAAAGCGGAGTTGAATTTTCTCAGACTTCCCTATTTCTCAACCTGTAAATCCGCCCATAAAGCCTATTTAGAGCTAATCGAAACCGTAGAGAGAGACGGGTTAAAGCGTCAAATTCAATGGCAGGTAAACAGCAATCCCAAGCTGGGTCTGCCTGGTAGCATTGAGCGGAATTTGATGTTCTGGATTTTTAGACGCGCTGACGAAACGAGACCTAGCGTCAATGCACCAGTACCAGACTGGATTGATATAGGCAGCCTTTATGGTATTTGCTCAGAATTAAGATTGGAAAGTAACGGACAAAATCGTAAAAGACTGAAGCTAGCACTGGAAAAATTAAGCACAACACAGTGTATTAGCAAGGGTGCTTATTACGATAAAGGCTCACGCGCATACATTGAATCAGGCGATGTGTTTACTTTCCTAACTTCTTGGAGGCTCCGAGGAGAGCCCCACAACGGGACCATCGCAGAATCAAACATGGTAGCTATACATCCATGGGTGCGCAGTAACCTTGATGCCTTCTACGTTAAGAGCCTTGACTGGGAATTACTGCGGTCATTAGATATAGAAATCGCAGCCTTGTTATACCCGCACCTGTCCTGCGTTTTTCATGCAATGCGCAAAGACCAAGAATACATAGAGCTGGGCTATTCCTGGCTTGCTCAGCGGCTTGGAATTAAGGTCTGGGATGAGCTTAAAGAAGCGAAAAAACAGTTAAAAGCAGCCCATACTGAGCTTTGCGAGAAAGGCTACCTGGCTAAGGTCGAATGGCTCAATGACAAACTTCGTTATTTTCCAGGCATTAGAGCCAGTTTCGAGATAGTTTCCCAACGCAAGAGAAAACGGGCTGCTACCATTAAACCTGTAAAGACCCGTCAGTTGGTGATTCCATCACTTGAACCGTTAGCGCAAGAAATAGATGTCAGGCAGGGCGAACTTGCGCGCCAGGCAGCGCGTGTGAACCTTGGCAAAGAAGTCTCACTTGATCGGCTTGCCATGTTCGACATAACCGAAGAGGAAGTATTAAGCTTTGCAGCCTCTCAAAAGGTCACCACATGACCGATTCAGCCAAGCTTACCAAGGTTACCAGTGAAGCTTACCAAGGTCACCAGCAAGGTTGCCAACCACCTTACCAACACGGTGAGGTGATCGATGTTGAAAACATAGAGATTTTCGAGTCAGGTAGTCAGTTTTCAGAGAGCTTACCAAGCCTACCAAATGAGGTTACCAAGCTTACCAACAGCCTAACAATCAAAGAGGCGGCGCGGGTTTTAGGAATTTCACAAAATTCTGTTAGAGCCAAACTGAAATCCGGCGCGTTGTCAGGTTGTAAGGTTAAAGGCCCCACTGGTGAGCAATGGAGGGTCGAGCTTACCAAGGTTACAAGTGAGCTTACCAAGCCTACCAAAGAGGTTACCAAAACCATAGAACCGGCTCAGAATATGGAAGTCTTACGATTGCTTGAAATTATTGAGAAGCAAAACCACCGCCTAGAGGCAGCTTCAGGACAAATTGGATATTTGCAGGCCCAACTAGAAAACTCCCAAGACACTATAAGACTTCTTGAAGACCGCAGTAAGCGCCCATGGTGGCGGCGTTTGTGGCAATTGCTAAAGGATTGATATTTACTAAATAGTGTCATACTTCAGCGGTAAAAAAACTGAAGATCAGGGTTTACCCTTAGCTTGCATCTCTACTTGGAGTGTTAGGGTAAAGAAGAATCCCTTGAAAGGCAATCAAATCAATGAAAAGACTAATTGCGCTTGTTTCCTTAGCGCTCTTTAGCTCACTAAGCGTTGCTGTACTGGCAGAAAACAGCACAAAAAACGAGTCTACATTGCAGAACAAGCCCATGGCTGAAGGTTGTGGTGTAGCGCCGACACCTAATGGTGTAACACCAGAGTTCGAAAGCTGGCAAAAGCGCATAAATGAAACTCCACAGAAATATTGGCAGCCATACGAATTTCCGAAAGACCGCTATTGCTCGATAGAGTTTAGAGTGCTAAGAAATGGGGCTATGGAAGATGCGTCTGTGATTAGCTCCGCCTGGTCTATTGATGCGGATGTGAGCGCACTTGAGGCGTGTTGGTCATCAGCACCATTTTCAGAGCCTCCAGCCGAATATGATCTATCGAAAGCAGCTACTACTCCACCCAACTACGATCCAAGTCATTCGATAATTGCTGGTGCAAAATTCAGTAAATCAGACATAAACGAGTTGTTTACAGGTGCAATTGAGATTTTCAAACAGCAACCTAGTCTTAAAGAGAAAAAATTCGCTTTGCACGCAATTCCGCTGTCTGTACTAGACAGATACCCAAGGCTTTTTGCAAAAGCAGAGTTAAGTAGCAAGGGGAATGTGCATTTGATGGACAAGGATAATTATAGTTATCCAGCCTCTGTTCAAGCCTATTACGAGAACTGGCACGAGTTTTTTCTAAAACATCCAAAGTCTTCACGAAGCGAAATAGTAGACTTTGCAAAAAAAGTCACTGGTAACAAAGCATTGCTCAGCGAGGAAAAGAAAGCCAGGTGACCTTTCCTGGTCACCTGGCCTCTGCTAATTCAAATTAGCGGTGTTATGAGAATTACGGGCAAGAACCGCCTGCTTTTTCACCACTGGTGGGAAGCCGCCAATATGAAAACAGCTTACTCGTATAGAGAGCTGTACACGAGTTTTGGTAGGTACCAAAAGTGGTTACCCAATCATCCAATTTGTTACTAATGCCGCCGTGATAGCCATAGGCAGTCATTGCTGTTTCTTCTGCAATCAGCTCACGGTGAACACCAGTGCCTGTTAGCGGGAGGAAATAACGCTGATAGCCGTACAGGTTACTCAAGATGTAAGTGTTGGATTTTCCAACGTAGAGAGGGTTGGTTACGGTAGGAGGGGAGCCGCTGCAAATAACCGGGAAGAGAGAACAAGTATTCTTTGCATCGAAAACATTCTTGTCCTTGGTATAGGCGCTTGCAACAAGAGCCCAGTCAGAAAATACTTTCGTTGTGTCGCCTCCGGTGACTGGGTACAGTTTGACCAGATTGTCCATAATGTGGCCTGACTCATGAAGGACGGCTCCCAGAAAACGATTGTTAGCGGGATCATTGGCTGGTCCTTCTGCAATCGTGGTCTCGGTAGGTACCAAAGCCATGCCAGAGTTAAGATATTTTTCAAAAACAGCGATAAACCGGTTCACTGTATTTCCGCCTACTGGAGCTGGGTTAAAAACGCTCACACCATAGATATACGGCTGAACAACTGAACTTGGAATATTGGTAGTCCCGAGTTTAGCCTGAGCATCTTGAGCGCTCTCAAAAACGTACAAAGTGATGTTTTGTGCTTCAAACTTTTGGCGAAGCATCGAAGTACCGCTTTGCCAAGGCAGCCGAGTGTTTAAGGCTTGACCGGCCGGATCTCGATACTTAGATGGGTTAGAACCGCAGTAGACGTACTGAGGCGCAGACGGGGCCATTGGGTATGCAAAGCCAGCTTTGGTATAGGTCGTGCAACCACTTGGGACATAAGGCGCAACATATGCAGCCTGGGCCGGGGGGGCAGTGAGCAAGGAGCCCAAGCCGATGAATGCCAGCCCAGCAGCAGCCAGGATGGTTCTGAATGTTCGTTTCATGTTTTTTACCTTGTGGGTTGTTGAATGGATGTATTCATGGGCACCTACAGACTGGCAGCAAAACACAAAGCGGTCTAACCGCCTGGATGTTTCGCTTGTAACTAGTTGCCTGGTAAGGTGTTCTGGGTTTTGCCTGTCTGATTAAGAGCCATGAAATACACCTCACCCTCCCGTATCAAAAGGCGGACGTTCAGTCTTCGTAAATTTTAGTTCTCTAACACTTGTGCAAAAACAGCCGCCATTGCAGCAATATCAACATTACTTTTAGTATTGCCATTTCTTAAAAGGGAAATTGTGGCAGTGCGAGCTAGCGCTGAGTCCGGCTTTCCCCTGGAAACGTTCAATTCACCATGTCAAATTCCCAGGAACAGGTCAGCCACCAAAACGCCCAGGGCGTCGGCAATACGCACTATTTTCTTGACCGATGGATTGACCTCTGCCCGCTCTATTGACCCAATGTATGTCTTGTCTAAACCAGCCTCGGCAGCCAGATACATCTGCGACCAGCCACGCCTTAACCGGGCGTTCTTGATGCTTTTCCCAAGAGTTCTTAATACTCGTCTTTCCTGCTTCATACAGGAAGCTTTGAGGATAGAGCCTGATTGTGGCGACCGAATATATTCGGTTACCCAGAGCCTAGTAAGCCAAATATGTAGGGGTTTACCCCATACAAAATTAATGTGCGCTCATTCTCCTTACATCCGACAATTACCCTACAGGTCTACCTGGTGGATTGCCACATGCCTTACTCGCTTCCAGTTCTAATTGTTGACGATACCGAGATATGCCGCATGGGCACCGGGCTTTTGCTTGAGTCGCTTGGGTTCAAGTGCCACCTGGCACAAAACGGATTTGACGCCCTGGCGCGCTTCAAAGCAGGCAGGTACAGGGCTGTCATCATGGACTACGACATGCACGGCATGACCGGAGCCGAGTGTGTAAGAGAAATTAGAAAGCTGGAAGAGTCCACAGGCTCACGCTTGCCGGTAATTGGCATGACAAGTCACAATCACCCGTCGGTGATAAGGAAGTGTTTGGAATCCGGCATGGATGCCGTACTTCCAAAAGACTGCCCAAAAGAGGATTTACTCGATATCCTCGAACCCCTGATTTTTACCCGCTCCGACAACAGCACAGGCTGATAATCTAGCTTATGTTTCAT
>SBAT01000228.1 GCA_005240105.1 Chloroflexota bacterium | reverse complement strand
TGGACGGACTGGTTGACGCTCGAATCGATCTTGTCAATAGCTCTCGGGCTGACTCGATCGGATCGAATCCACAATGTCCATCAGAACAGGACTTTAATCAGTTACAAGGATCTTTAAATGAGACAGTCTAGTATTTAGTATTGAGATTCCAAATTAACGGGGCCAGTGAGAAGCTCAAAGGCATCAGGCAGCTTCGTGCTTCAGAAACGATTTCACCATAAGTGGTGAGACATAAGAGCGTATGTCCTCGTCCCTGATCGGACCGACGCTAAGACATTGGTCCAAAAGCGATTCAGAGTGCTCTCCGGCACGCCTGATGTACCACCAGTAGGCCAGGTATCTCTGGAGATATTTTCTACTTATCCCGCGAAATGTCTTTGCAATAAATTCCATAAAGTCCATTACCGCCTCCATGGCTCTTCTTGCCCAGGATGTCCCTGCTCCTGAAGATCCGGATACGGCTGCTGTCCAGCCCGGAATCACTCGCACATACTGGTTGCCAAACAGCTGCTTGACCAATCCGGCCAGCTCCAACATGGTCAAAGTAGCATTAACTTCGCTCAACGCCATTCCTGTCTTCTGTAGCAGCTCCTCGACATACACAGGCTCGTCCGACAGGGCGGCATACACTTTCTCATTCGACTCAGAAGGCTGGCTTTCCCCTTCCCTCTGAGCCTCTACAATCATCAAAGTCTCCACCTGCTCTTCATGCCTGGCTGATTCCGGCTGCAAATCCGCCATCGCGTCTTCCCTCATTGAGGGGCTAATTTCGACATCAACTCGTTCACCTGCCTGCCCTTTCCAAGATTCCTCAACCCACCTCTCCATTTCCTCCTGCTCGGAGGATGGAGGCTTTCTGGCTTCCGTTACCCGGGAACGCCTCAGAAAACTGTCTATAAACGCCAGCGATGGTACGCAGAACATCTCTTCCTGCATAAAGATCTCAATGATGGCGGTAAGCTCATGGAATATCTTTGTGGCGGTCTTCTTATCGATATCAAAACGCTTGTAGAACTCCTCCTTAGAGATGCTCAAACCATTGGACAGTATCATGATGTAACCGAAGCGGGGCAGCAAAAGATGGGTGCATTCAAACGCCGTGCCTACCATAAACCAGATCTTCTTCTTACAAGAGCGACAGTGCATAAATCTCTCGCCAGACACACGATGGATATCCGAGCTGCCACAGTGAGGGCATTCAGGCCCGTCTTTGTGGAGTGCGTTAAACACCCCATCAATACAATGCTTTGCCGACGGGAATTCCTCTCTAAATTTCGCCAGGCAAAAGTCGAGCTTCGCCTCCTCGGTAAGGGGCGAGCCGTCGTCGTTGTCAGGCAGTGTGTAGCGCAAGTTCATGAAGCCATGATGCGCTAGAAAGCCTGGAGAATCAAGACCCTTCCTATTGCGTAAAACTTCAGAATTAAGCTTTAACGTTTGCACATCTAGCCTGGATTTTCGCCTAAAGTAATTAAACCCAAGTTTTTTGCTATGACAATGATGTGTTCATAGGTTTGTTAGCGAATTTCAAGGCGCAGTGTGCGATTTCCCCACCAAGGTACTACCACTTGTTCATCCAGAACTCCGCTGGCAAGCAGGATCGGATGATGGGCGCAACGCCGCAGCTGGACATGAACTTCACGCTCCTCGATCGTTACACGTGCGGGCATGTTGAGGAAGCTGCGGAAAAGTTTCTTTGGCTGGGCAGCTTCAAATCCCTGTAGGCGAGTGGCCAGTTGCCGGTACAGGGCATTGGCAATTAATGTTAGCATCACATCGAGGTCGACCTGTAAGGCCACCGAAGAGGTGAGGGCGTCCATGTGAAAGAAGTTAACGTTCTCAGCAATGCCATTTTCGATAATCATCCGCCTGGCATAACGGTCGACAAGATCCGAGCCCTTTATTTCATGATCATTGGTGATAAAGATCGTTGGCTCATCGTGCCCAAGTCCTTTCACAGCGATTTGACGCAAGGGGTGTTTTACTTTTTTGAGAGTGACCGTACTTTCAGTGAAGTGGACATGCCGGAATCGCCGGCTTGCTCCGTGAAGCGTCATACGCTTCCAAGCGCCATTAGGGAGATCCAGGCCCTTCATCAGGGCTGGATATCGGCGTCTTAGAGTGACGAACTTAATCTCCTTCTCGTCGAGTACATCAAGAACGTCGTGGGTGGTTAGCTGTGAGTCGAAGACGAGGTGCGGCGGAAGCTTGCCACGAGTCTCCTTCCAATAGTCGACGAAACGGAGAATCTCTTCGGCTTGGTCGGCTCTCCTGACATTTGCGTTAGAGTAGCAGAGCACTCTTGTATCTACGTCTTGAACGAGGAATACCTGGACGGCTCGTTCTGAGCGGCTCCGCTTTGACACATAATGCTTTTCCAATACAGCTTCCTCGCCGCGTTGAGGTATGGCGTGGAAGTCCAGGTTGAAGCTTTCGCCGCGGATCATTTCATTCTTTTGCAGTGTTTTTACATAGCTGGTTAAGAGTGAAAGAGTCATTTCGCGTCTGATACGATAGCTGTATGTTGACAGAGCTGTTGCTTTTGGCAAGACATTGAGACCAGAGAACAAGGCGAAGCCGGGATCATCGCACACATCCATGACATGGCTCAAACGCTCGGTTCCAGTGAGTTTCAATGCCAGCATTGATAATATCGACTGTAGTGGAGGAATCATTTTCGAACCTGGCAGACCTGCCTTTTTAACCCATTTGTGGAGACCCAAATTGACGATCGCTGGCATGAAAACAAACAGACCGCCACCCTCTGTCTCAAATGAACCGAATGAATCTACGTTGAATTGACGGACGTCTGCAACAGCCGCGCTTTCCGGTTTGAGCATTGGTGGTCGCTCCTCATCGCATCTCCTGGGCAGCTTCGCGAATCCTTCTTCTTGCAAGATCTGGCCGATTACTTACCACGTGGCTGAGTGTCATGTTTTCGTACTTAAGAATTCTCTGAATCTCGTAAACAGAGTAATTTAGCTTCCGCAAAGCGATGACCCGATCTCGCGCAGCATCTCGCTTAGGAGCAGACTTTGGTCCCGGCTTCGGCTCTTCAAAGAATTGAAGACGTCCGGCCTTGAAGTCTTTGTACAGGGAATGAAGTGATAGAACACTGTAACCATAGCGCTTCGCAGCCTCAGCCGCGGGTAACTCCTCAACAGTATAAGCGCGTATCGCTTCATATTGACGTTGCTTAGCCGTTTTCGGCTTCACAAAGAAGTTTCCACCTTTTCTCACTTGGGTACCTTTCCTTTACCTATCTTGGGAAAGTTTACACCCTTCTTTTGCCTACTACAACAACGCATATATGCAAACAGCACATTAATTTGGCTACATTTCGGCAGAGAGCCACAAAGACTGCTTGCGTCTCTTCGGCTATCAGTTAAGGAAATACACCCCATACAATGTCACATATGCCACTATTTATGGTGTATTACAAGGCAAGCCCATCCTGTCGCAGGCACGTACTAGCGACCAGTTTGCGCAAGCCAAAGCTATAGCGCTATCTCACACCATCACACCGGGTGCAACTGCGAAGAACGCTCACAAGGAAAGGCAGCTGCACCGCGATTCTTGACATTGGGTGCATTTAGTTTAGGCGAAAATCCAGGCTAGCTTGCGTTGTAACTGATCTTCCTACGTAGACCATCAATACACACTGCCCCGCTCTCTTTGTAGCCCATAACTCGACGCCTCGGGCAATTCAGTAAGCCGGCTATGCACCGCCGCTCGGCAATAGCATATAATAGCTG
>SBAT01000345.1 GCA_005240105.1 Chloroflexota bacterium | reverse complement strand
GAACTTTGATTATAGCCAAGGATCAGTTCGGTAACGAGTATTGATTGGGGTCTGGAGGCGGCATGGCGAGATACAAGCACTACGACTATCGGCAAACCAAGATGCTTGCGGTGAGTTATGAACTGCAGATCCTCCCCGGTACGTTTGAATATACGCTGCACCACCTGTAAGCGTCCGGGGAAACCACCGGTTGGTGATCAGTGGTGAGTTCTATTTTAGCGGTATAACGTTAGTTGCGGATGACTGAGGCGCTGGGGTTTCTATCTTTCTCAAGAAACTCGGTGATAGATTCCAGCGATGACCGTCCTCGGCAATGACGGTGACGGAGCGCTTGTTGTAACGGATTAATACTCCGGTTACTGCGCGTCCGTCTTCGCTCTGGAAACCGACGCGCTCACCGATGGAGAAGTTGAGCATCTGGCGATGGGCACGCATCTGGTGCAGAAACCGTAATCGCTCGACAACACGGCGATTCAGATCAACGAGCTCGGCTTCGGTTAGTTTGTCAATGTCGATGTTCATGGTTGTCTAGTCCTTCCTCTGTCATAACCACGCTGATGTTGATCGGCACATTATCAGCGGGGTGAGGTGTCCAATTCCACGGTAATAGTTTCTCGAGTTGATGGTCCGGTAAGGTGGGCAACCGCGTAAAGATGTCCTTGAAGTAGGCATAGGGATCGATGTGATTGAGTTTGCAAGTCTCAATGAGACTGTACATCAAGGCCGCTCGATGTCCCCCGTTATCGCTGCCAGCAAATAGATAATTCTTTCTTCCCAAGGCAACACCGCGGATTGTGCGCTCGACGGGGTTGTTATCAATGTTGACTTCACCGTGATCGAGATAAAGTCTCAAGGCTTGCCAGCGGCCCAGGGTGTAGCCTACCGCAGCCGCCAAACTACTGCGCCCCGGTAGTTGCTGCAAGGTGTTCTCTAGCCAACACTTGAAATCATCGAGTATGGGGCCTGCCCGTTGGCGCCGGAGCTGCACACGTTCCTCAGCCGGAAGCGATTTGAGTTCGGTTTCTATCCGGTAGAGCTCGGCGATATCTTTAAGGGCATGCAACGCGGTTGGTGAGCGGGTGGCTTCATAAACTTCCTTGAACTTGCGCCGGCAATGGGCCAGACAACCCGCTTCGATAATATCTTCACGCCGGATGATCGGGTTGTAACCACTGTACCCGTCTATCTGTAAAATACCGCGGAAGTTCTGGAGGAAAGCACTCGGCCATTGTTGTGCGCGGGTCGGCGCATAATCAAAGACCACCGCTTGAATAGGGTTCCAGGGACCGGTGCGGTAAGCCCAGAGATAACCTCGCTTGGTCTTCCCCGTCCCCGGCGCTAAAACCGGCACCGGTGTTTCATCGGCTTGAAGATAGGATTGACTAAGAAAGGTTCGATGCATCGCCGCGACCAACGGCTCGACCACCACGCCCAAGTAACCCACCCAACCCGCACGGGTGGATCGGGCGATGTGAATGCCTTGATTCGCATCGATGACTTCCTGACGATGTAATGGCAGATGATAAGCGTATTTCGAGACCACTACATGGGCACAGAGTCCGGGTGCTGGCAACCCCTTATCGATGACTTGCGCCGGCAACGGCGCGGTTACCACCGTTTCGCAGTGACGGCAGGTGTATTTAGGTCGAATGTGCCGATGCACGAGAAATTGCGCCGGCACATAATCGAGCTGCTCGCACACCTCTTCACCAAATTGGACCAGTGTATTCCCACAATCGCTACAGCATTTCGCTTCAAGATCATAGCGATGATCGATGCGCGGTAAATTCGCCGGCAAGGGCGAGCGCTTGGCCTGGCGTTTCGTACTCGACCGCGGCCGCTCCGGGCGGACTTGATCAAGCTTCTTTTCGGCTTCAGCAATGTCTTCATCCAAACTCATCTGCCAGAGCGTTAGTTGTGCTGAATTGATCTGCTCGGAGGAACTCCCGAAACGCCAGCGTTTCAATCGCGCCAGCTCGAAGACTAACTTCTCAATGTAAGCAGCCTTCGCTTTCAGCTCCACCGTTTGCCGCTCAATGGTGGCTTGATGTTCGTTCGATTGCCGTTCGAGGTGCTGCAGAGAATCAATCAGCGAGAGGGTCAGCGCATGTAATTCAGTGTAGGTCCGGGGAAGTGTGTCACCCTCAATGCGCATGGCGCATTGTATCACATTACTGTATGAAATATCACACTATATTAGACTCGGCACCGGACGGACCACTCGTCTGACCATCCGCCAATCCTGCCCCTGCGTCAATAAATGAAATTGCGAATAACTCATCTCCATCATCGTGTCAGAACCACCCGGCCACACAAACGTGCCCTTATCCAAGCGCCGATAGTGCATCCAAAATCCTATCCCATCGTAGCCCAATAGCTTCATCCGGTTGCCCGGCTTGTTGCGGAATACAAACCATTCTCCGCCATACGGATCGGCCAATAGAAAATGCTGCACCTTGGCGCATAACCCATCCATCCCCAGCCGCATATCCGTAGGCTCAATCGCAATCCAGATCCTCGGCGCTTTCCCCATCAACATGTCTCAAGCACGCCAATGATCTCGCGTAATACCGCACTATCAAATTTGCCCGAGATAACCACTGAGCGACCCTTGCATAACCGTAGCTCAATGGTAAAACTCTCATCCTGTCTTTTAGTTGGCACAGCTGCAGGGCTCGCCGTTTCCGGTGTTATCACCCCGGCCGACGCCTCATCGGATGGACTACGCATTGGACGAAGTACAACCGGAACAAAACCCCTAGCACCCTGCCGCTCGGCCCGTAGCGAATCTTTAAGCCGTGTACGCCATTTGGCAAACTCGTAAAAACTTAAACCCCGCATCTCACAGTAACGGCGTTGCGTCTCTCCACTCGACCGCCAGCTTAGCCAATGCGACCGCCAATACGTTTCCCGATCCTGATTCTCTGCCATCTTTTCTCTCCAGCGCGCCGACATCACAGTAGTTTGTTACCGCTGCAGATCAGAGAGTAGATGGGGTGGCCGGACGCTTACGGAAGATGTTATCGCGGCCATCGCCAAGGATCAGGAGAATGCGGGGCTCGACATCATTGCCGACGGGCGGGTGCATGGCGATAACTATGCCGATCAAGCGCTCTATTATT
>SBAT01000257.1 GCA_005240105.1 Chloroflexota bacterium | reverse complement strand
GTATGGTGGCAGTTATGCCAATCAAGAGTATATGATCGTTGAAGAGAAAATGCTAGCGTCCCTTGAAGAACCAGGTGGAAAATTGCGTCCATCTGCCGGGCTTATGCTGGCTGTCAGTCAGCAGTTTGATTTGCTCTCGCTCATTTTCTAACTGCGATTCGAGATAGCCATTTCGAAAAGCCGCTGCTTGTATTTCTCTTTGCGCTTCTAAAACTTTATTGTTCAACTCAAGCTTCAGGTCGGCTATTTGTTGGCGTAATTCAGTCACCAATAGATCATCTGCTTGAGCCGGGTGGGGCTGGTCAGGGGTGGCTAGGCCCTGGTCTGAGCTGGCCTGGCTTGTGCTGGCCTGGGGTTCAAACAAATCTTCCAGCCCTTCGGTAGCAGCTGCGTCAATCGTCTGATAATCACGGGCGGTATCACTCATGCAAAGAGTATATGAGTGAGCGATCTGACTGACAACGCTTGACTAGCCAGTGGCATTCTATACTTGAACGATGGGAGAGCAAACCAAGCAAAAAAAATCATATCGGGGCTGGCTTATTGCCTTTTTTGCGCCTTGCTTACTTTCAGGAGCGCTCGGTGCATGGCTTGGACAGGGCGAATTCGTAGAGAGTATTGGAAAAAACTATTCACTGTTTGGTAAAGTCCCAGGTCAATTGGATGCTTTTGCAATGTCCTCTGAATTTTTCGTGATAATCGGTTTGCCGTCCGGTCTGCTCGGATTGGGAGTTTATGCTATTTACCGTTTTCTGCGTCGTGGATCTTCTGCAACCAAACACTGATGTTATGGGCATGTGGAGACTTGTCCAGGCGTTCTTTCGGTGGCAGTAACTCGTGCCCTTCTTTAGGTTTTTGAGGCGGTAAGTCAGGATTGAAGCCATATCCAAGAGTTTGTTCGTTGATTGGATAGTGGTTACGATTGTACATTCCAACATTGTGAGCCAGATTGGCAGCTACCAACAAAGGCAATTCTTGAGGATTAGAGAGACTTTCAAGGATTTTTTCGTTGCTCATTTTTAAGTACTTCGCTAAAGGATTACTCGACCGGTCACCTTTATCAACCTCTTTCTGAAAGTCCTTTGCTAAGTCCTGTACTCCTTTGACGGAGATTTGGGAATACCCAATGGTAACTTCGCCAGTTTTGCCGTAGCCATGCGCAGCCCCCGCAACTGAGTCGGCAAGCCGATCTCTCCAATCGTAGTGATCAAGCTCATTCGCTATTATTGCCTTCATAAGCTGAGTAGCATTCTGTTCAGAGAGCTTGCCAATAAGCTGCAATTCGGGGAAAGCACCGAACGCCTGGCTGAACGTTTCTTGCGGAATAGCCGCCACGTGCGATAGTTCCCGGCCTCGATACGGATGCTCAAATCCATATTTGTAAGCGCTAACAGTGGCTTCCGTAGCGGTTTCCCCGAGAATTCTCATAATCTCTGGATCTGGCAGAAGCGTGGGCAGCCCGCCATCGTATTCCAAATTCTGCGCAAGCTTCGGAGCTTCCGAGTCGCTCTGAATGTCCTGGTATTGCTGCTTTTGCTCAAGGTTCGGAACATTCGGGGTTATGTTCGATGCGATCAAAGTCTTTTCGGTGGCTGGCTTCTGAAGGGCTTCTAGCGCCTCTTCTGCCTTGCTGTCAAAAAACTCGAGCTTACTCGCCTGCCCCTTCTTCTGCATCTCGGCTATCACTTCAGGGCTTAAGCCTATGTGCGTTGCTGACTCATGCTTGCCCAGTTTGTGCGGCTTCTGCATCTCGTCCCAGATCGCTTCGTCTTGTTTCGTCCGGATCACACTCGGGCGGGCCAGGTTGTCCGACGGCGGCTGTATCTTTGGTGCGTCTAGTTTTTGTTCTACGTCGTCGGTCATGAGAGCGCTCAAGGATCGTCTCTCACCAGTATAAGCGGGCAGCCGATAGAGGTCAGCCCCAGTCCCAAAATCAAGCGCCCAGGGCAAGTCTTGGCGATTGGCGATCGCGCGATCGATCGGTTGGAATAAATCTTGAGCCGATCGGCTCAGACCGGCGTGCTCGGCTAGTCCGCTTGGTACAAACGATCTGGCCTCTATGTTGTCGCCCTGTTCAAGTGCCATGGTAAGCGCGTTCCCTCTTCTGGGAAGTGTAATTAGAGACTCTGGGGAAATCCTGAGTATCTCTATTCAGCGCTTAATTTCTGGCAAGGTGATGGCAAAAACCGTGTATCTTGTCTCAACGGAATGAAGAACTTGAAGAACGCTGAAGGGTTGAAATCGATTGACAACGGATCAAGAAATACAAACAATGTGGCGTGATGTCTTTTTGACCGCCTCTGAGTTGCAAGCATTTGAGCCGCGTTTGAACGGTTTGGAAGTTGAGCTGAGCAAACTAACCGAGCAAGAAATTTCAGCTGACTGGCTCAAGCGGGTTGCACCATATCTCAATAACGAGACTGTAGCCATATTGGCGTTCAAGCTCAATGAACTTGCCGGTTTGTATTTCGTTCGAAAAGAGTTGAATACAGCAAAGAACGTGGAGCGCTGCGCAGTCGCTTTGTGCACAGCCGTACTCGGTCCAGAGCATGCGGACACGAAAAGAATAGCGGCCAATTTGCAACTGTTAGAGCAAGAGCGGCAATCATCGTCTCAGAAACTGCCGCCGCTCAGGAAATTCGACCGTAGGGCGCCCAAGAAGAATGAAAAGAAAGGAACTTGATATCGTTCAGCCGATTATAATTCTCGCGGCCTCATCTCTCTTGCCTGACGGTTTTACTTCTTTGACGGGTTTTAGTTACTTTGCCGCCTTACCCGACTCAGAGCCTAAAAAACGAACGAAGGCAGACGAGCGTTACTGCCCGGACGGAGGGGGAATGATGACCATGCAAGACTTCCGCAGAATGGCAGCTGCAATAGACCAGAGAGCCTGTCAGCTCATGGCAGAAGGTGTTACGGGCCGCGAGTTGATTCATCGCATGGTAGGCCACATGCCCGACCTGCAACGAATTTGGGTCGGTGCAAACGATCAGCAACTAGCCAGGCTGTGCCAGGACTACCAAGGGTTCTACCAGTACGCGAGCCTCATGGAAGAAGGCGCCCAAGCGGAGCGTGCGAACCCACGGCAGAAGTACCAGGATTTGCCGGAGCTGAACGACTCGCTTAAGCCGTTGCTGGCGGCGTTGCTGACGGACGCGGCGACACTGGAGCGCGGCTATCAAGCCGTGATCGACGCCGCGAACCGATCAGGTAACCGCATTTCTCTTGATGAACTTCATCTGCATCATCGCAACTGGCTGGCTGATCGCGAACGCTTTATTTTGGCTTTAAAGGCGGCGGGTCTATCCGAGATCGTGCTGGAGGTGGTCGATCCCGCCATCGACCAGATGGCAGACCGCATCGCCCAGCTCAAAAAGCGCGTGGACGCGCAGTAAAGGCCGGAGGCTTTCTGCGTTCAAAAAAGGCTTTTTGCCTGCGCCAGATAATACATATTATGTTTCATCAGTGCCTGAAACGCACACGCGTTCAGGGTTTTGGCGATTATATATTTAGCAGATAAGTGATAAATATCCATCTCACCCTACTTTTGGGGTAACCTCAGACTTATGCTGCATCCTGTGGCTTTGCCGCCTTCACGTCTTTGAGCACGTCCAGGGCGCGCTGATACACGCACATTTTGATAAACGTCTGGTATGGCACCCCCATTTGCTCCGCAGCCCGCCTGACAATAGCGAGCTGCTCCTTTCCCCAGCGAAAAGAGACGCGAGTTTCTTCGATCTCTTTATCAGCTTCCGCGATCATGCGGCTTACTTTCGCGTCAGTCTCTGGGTCTAATTCGACCGTTCCCAAGTCTTCAATTTCATAGTCTTCTCTTGCCATTTGCTCTTTTCTCAAACTTTGAAACAGGAAACTACCATCACAGTCTTGTCTTTTTCGAGCCAGAACCAGTACAGGCAGTGACTCTCCGAACAAGTCTCAAATCGTTTAAATTGCTCGTTCCAATCCGTCTTACCCTCAAAGAATGCAGCAATAGCGTCTCTCGGCATAGTCAGATGGCGAGCGTATATATGCAGGAGATCCGGCGCGACTTCATCGAATTTGAAAAGGAATTTGATCCCTTTGGAGCGCTGGGCCTGGTACTTGCTCATTGGCCAATTCTAAAGCAATTTTGGGCAAATGTGATCACTTTTGCCAAAGTTTCAATGGCAGAACTAGGGCTCTATCACTCATTTGCGCTGTCGTTCAATAGAACGTGATCC
>SBAT01000267.1 GCA_005240105.1 Chloroflexota bacterium | reverse complement strand
TCTATACTTCGCGCGGGCATAAATTGCGTTTTTCCTCATCGGTAACCACCAACCGATTGCGCTTGCCGGTTTCAAAACCTCAAAATATGGACGCGCGGTGTGCCACGAAAGAAGGGAAGCCAGGGAGGTGATGGAAACGAACTTTAAATGAACTTCATTGGAGATGAGGGCAGGTCCCTCGGTGCTGAGCGGCAGGCGCAAGCACCAAACAACAAGGAGCTGCGTGCACCAAAAGTGCAGGTGGTGAGCGTTCTTGAAAAGGCACGGACAACGTGTCATGTGAGAACTAGAGAGGCGAGCGCAAGTGAACCTTTGACGACGCATCGAAACATAAAAGACGACATCAAAACCAAGCCGGTGCGCGTGGTTTGGGACAAGACGGAAGCTAACCTGTTTGCCGACCCGTCGGTGTCCGGTGTAGAAAAGGCGCGAATCTAGTTCAGGCTCCAGTGAGGAACGTGGGAAAAGGTTGTCGACACGCTCGTCAGCAAGCAAGCGCAGAAGTATGTATGCAGCGGTGGACGAAAGGGAGAAGCTCAAGCGGGATGTCCCGCTAAGGCGAGAGTACCAGTGGGGAAAGACAGCCACGGAACAGCCCGTAGTAGTGACGAAGTTTGGTAATTCGAACGGAGCGAAGGGGCTGTGTTACTCAGTCAGGATAGTGAGTCAACCGAGAGGGAGAAGTGAACGAGAATGACAAGGCAGTATCAGATACCCCAGATAAAGGTGAAGGAGGCATGGAAACTGGTAAAAGCGAATACGGGAGCGGCGGGAATAGACGGACAAACGATCGAAGATTTTGAAAAGGATGTGGATAACAACCTCTACAAAATCTGGAACCGCATGACGTCCGGAAGTTACTTCCCACCAGCTGTGCGAACTGTGTACATACCTAAGAGCTCAGGAGGCAAGCGCATGTTAGGCATACCAACCGTCGTTTCACTTTGCACCTCCTACAGTTTTCTTTTGGGATGATTTGGAAAAGTTTTTCTTGAGCCGTGAAGAATGGCTTACCCACTGCCGCAATCTTTTCTCTGTTTGCTCATCAAGCTTGATACAGAGCGGGCCACCAGGTCGGCTCCGCCGAGCATGTAAATGACTGTTCTCTATCCAATAATATACTACGTGATGGCTTACACCGAATTTGGTTGCTACTTGTGCGACTGTGAGTTCATCGCTTCTCTGAGGTCCGATTGTAGAATCGATCTCGGAGTGACGAGAACTACTTTTGCTCAGTCGGGGAGAATCGGTCACCCAGTTTAGCAATTTTCTTTCAGCTTCCTCGTCAATCGTGATGAAGTAGGGCCCATGTTCCCCGATGCGACGAGCGGCCAAGATATTGTGCTCCAGCCAATAATAAACCACATGTTGGCTGACACCGAATTTAGAGGCAGCTTGTGCAACAGTATATTCACCTGCTGCCGGTGATGGTGATGCAATTTCGTGTTTGAAACGGATCCAGCTAATCATACTTGGGGTAAACCGTTTACCCGTGCTGCTTTTTTGTCCTTCTTCGTTCAGAATTGCTACGATCTGTGGGTCAGTATGCTCAACCGCTAAATCGCGAACGCGCGAGACGAATTCTTCCGGATATCGCATCACATCTGCTTGATTAGGCGGTAATTGGATTGGAACGTCTTCCGTCTTGCCACCGTGCCACCGAATGTGAAGGAGCAAAGACTTAGGCGCTACCTTTTCGACGGTGATGTCATTCACCAACAGACGAATAATGCGCTTGCGATCTTGCGGCTGTGTTGTTGAGGCGTTCCAGAGCTTCGGCAGATCTTTTGCTAGCGACAAAATCTGTGATTTTTGGTCTGCCGTGATAGACAAAGCTGCCTCTCGTTGAAGTTGGGCTGCTGACTGTTTGATCTCCTCTAGCTTAAGCAGAGCTTCATTCCATCGACGTTCAAGAGTGGCAGCCACGAGTCTGTTCGTTGGATCTACTTCTTCGTAGCGCTTTTGTGCAAGTTGCGTTTCGTACTCAGCTCGGTCAATCTTCATTTGCCATTGCCTGGATGCTGCGGAATCGCGCTTCTCAAGCTGAGTAAGAGCTTGAATAGCGATTTGCAATTGATCGGGTTGAAGCAAATCGAATATGCGCTGGATGACGACCGCATCGATATCGGCACATCGAACGCTCATGCAAGAAGTAGTGGACAGCCCTTCGCGTCTGCGCCAGTTGCATTGATAGGTGGGATAAATTCCACCATTGCCTGTATACCGTGGATGAAGATGCCTGCCGCATGTGCCGCAAAGCAAGAGTCCTTGCAGTAATGCAAGTCCCTCTCTGGCAGCGCCGGTCACAATCATTGGCTCACCATTGGTGCGGTTACTCTGGAGAAGAGTTTGAGTCTTGAGATATTCATCCCAAGATATGTACGATTCGTGATGCGCATCAATTTTAACCTGCCAGTCCTCAATCGAGCGCACTTTTGGACGTGAGATGATTTTTCCCTCAGCAGAAAGTTCTTTAGCGTAGTGGTAGCGACCAAAGGCATAGACGCCCGCATATGATGGATTCTTTAACACTCCAAGTACGCGAGCGTGGGTGAGTCCACCCCAAACAAGCTTACCTTGCCAAACGCCGCCAAAGGAGCGCTTCGGAAAGCGTAGCCCGAGTTGAACAAACTTGTGAACGACGCCATATGCTGAGCCGGTTTCTCGAAATAGGGAAAAGATCATGGATACAGCGCCGCGAACTTCTTCGTCCGGATCAAGAACGATGCGGTCTTGTTCATCAAAGCAAAAACCGACAGGCAATGGGAATCTAAGCTCGCCTTTCTTTGCTTTGTTCAACTTGCCGCCATAGAGACGAGCCCTGATGAAATGTAGCTCTGCCTGCGACATCGTTCCCTTTAGCCCGAGCAAAAGTTGATCGTTGAACTCCGCCGGGTTGTAGCAGCCATCCTCGTCGATGATCAAAGTTCCGGTATATGCACACAGTTCCAGCAGTCGATGCCAATCGGCGCAGGACCTCGCCAGGCGTGATACTTCGATAGCAAAAACTGCGCCGACATTTTGCATCGATACTTCGGCAACAAGACTTTTGAAGTCTTCTCGACCGTCTGTGCGAGCGCCGGACTTGCCGAGGTCGCCGTCCAGAACCCTGATTAAATGCGGGAGCCAGCCCATTTCCTCCGCTCTGTGTTTGAGGGCATACTGGCGCTCGGTGCTCTCTTGATGGTAACGCACCTGTCCCATCGTCGACTGACGGACATAGATGAATGCCGGCTTCTGGAGGTGATTCTGGGTTACTTTGTGATTCATGTTGTGCCTCTTCTCTTTGCGTTGAACGTAACGACGACTCGACCATGTTGGCCACAAGAACACCAAGCATGGAGATCGTTGACGGGCAAAGAGATGACGACACCGGTTAGCTACAGCTCCTCTCGTCGGTATATTAACTCGCGATTGATGGCGCAAATGTCTTCCAAAATTTCGCGCGTGAATTTGTAATTGTTCAAAAGCGATTCCACAACTTCCTTGTATTCTTGCGGAATGTAATCCATCTCCGGCCTGGAAAAGCCTGGGCGACTCACCGACAAGTAATATTTCGGACCGTGACCTTTCCCATTCGCGCACCAACAGGTTTGTTTGCCGCAACGCTTGTATCGTTCGATCAATGATCCTCGAAGTACTGTAGTCAGCGGTGGAAGTTTGCGCAGAAGGTCTTGACGGCGACGTTTGAGATGTTCGGAGCTTTGATTTTTCATAAGGAGTTGGGTGCGGTGGCGGACCAGTTGGTGCACTGGTCAGTACTATCGATGACAATAATAGGGTCTCGCAGATCATCCGTCAACTCTTTTTTGCTCTTTCCGTTTTGATAAGGCCGAAACCAGCTCCCTGAGCTGTAGAAGTCGGAGTGCATCAAACACTGTAGGATCATCAAATGAAATCGATTTGCTCGTCCATTCATATGGAACGGCAAATGTGCCTTGTGATGAACCACGCAACACAATAGTTGGAGTATTTCCTACAAGGCGTTCCTTCAGGACGCCGAATTGTTGCCCGTGTAGCGGATGAAAGGGATGGGTGATCGTCACCCATTCCGAATGATCATTGAGCGCAAGTGCAGTTTGCTTCAACCGTGCCGACTGTTTCAGATCGAGTGGCCCAGCAGGCGACCAAAATGTATCTGGAGCCGATTGTGGAGCCAAAATTTCACAACGACTCGTATGGATACCGACCCAAACGAAGCCAGCATGATGCCCTTGCGCAGGCAAGGACAAGATGCTGGAAATACGACTGGGTTCTCGAAATTGACATTAAGGGATATTTCGATAGCATCGACTTCGAGCTAATGATGGCATTGCTCAAGAAGCACACAGAGGAGCGGTGGATTTTACTCTATGTAGAGCGCTGGTTGAAAGCAGAACTCGCAGAGAGAGATGGTACCACCAGAAGCAGAGAGAAGGGGACACCACAGGGTTCGGTGATAGCGCTACCAACAATGTTGCAAACTTCGTGATAGAGTATGTGCAAACGGTGAGCCGGAGTCAGCTGCGGACGCCGTATGGAGCAGGCTTCAAGAGGT
>SBAT01000028.1 GCA_005240105.1 Chloroflexota bacterium | reverse complement strand
GTCGGCCGGAGCACACCCAGGCCCGGCGTGTTATCGAAACGGTGGACCATTGACTGTCACAGATTGCAATGTTGCGCTGGGCAAGATACAAGTGGAATTTTTTCCACACATATTTGGCAACGGCAATCAGCCAATAGACACGGCAATCGTTAGGTCTAAATTTCAAGATATGTACGCCGGCCCCATCGAACAGGTCGCCGAGGGATTTCTGTCCATCGCTATTCAAAAAATGGCCAACGCGATCAAGAAAATATCCATCGAGCGGGGTCACGATGTAAGTGACTACGCACTGTGCTGCTTCGGCGGCGCAGGCGGCCAACACGCTTGTCTAATAGCCGAATCACTGGGCATCAAAACGATATTTATTCACAGCTATGCTGGAGTTTTGTCAGCATACGGCATTGGACTTGCGGATTTGACCGTCATCCGTATGCAAACCGTCGAGTCTACCCTCTGCAATGAAACGGTGGAGATTCTCAAAGACTTGTTTGG
The DNA here is from genome assembly GCA_005240105.1 of Chloroflexota bacterium. GTDB lineage: Bacteria > Cyanobacteriota > Vampirovibrionia > Obscuribacterales > Obscuribacteraceae > SBAT01. The sequence goes on along the minus strand of SBAT01000028.1, from coordinate 3,421 downwards.
GAATCTGAGCAACCTAGCCAAAGAAGATCTGCTCTCCGAATCCATTCCAATTGACCAAGTGCAAATAAAGCAATCTGTCTATATTCGCTATCAAGGTTCAGATAGTTCTCTCGATGTGGACTTTGCAGACTTAGAACCAATGACCCAGGCATTCACGGAAAAGCATCAACAACTCTTTGGTTTCGCCAGCAAGGGGAAAGAGATGATTGTTGAATCAATAGCCGTTGAGGCTATAGGTGTTCTCAAAGAACCGAAACCAAGCAAATGCTCTTTTCCAACCGTTGAAGCTGTCCCGATTACTCGAATCAACTTCTTTTCCGGCGGCAAATGGCATGAGGCTCCTGTTTACCAACGACATGCTCTTGCACCAGATCAAGTAATCAACGGACCGGCCATGATCACCGAAGACACAGGCACCAATATCGTAGAACCCAATTGGCAGGCCAAGACAACACACGAAGGACACCTAATTCTGACAATGTCTTCCTCCGACCCCTCCATTTGTCATTCCGAGGCGTTAGCGGAGGAATCTCACCCCCTTACCCCCGACCCAGTAAAACTCGAACTCTTCAACAACCTCTTCATGTCCATCGCCGAAAACATGGGCGTCACTCTTCAAAGCACCAGCCACTCTGTAAATATCAAAGAGCGACTGGACTTTTCATGCGCTCTATTTGACGGGCACGGCAACTTAATTGCTAATGCGCCGCACATCCCTGTTCATTTAGGCTCAATGGGTGACAGTATTCGCAGTGTTATCGCGGCAACCAAAGGCAAGCTCAAGCCAGGTGATATCTATGCACTAAACAACCCCTATAACGGCGGCACGCACTTACCGGATATTACAGTCGTCACACCCGTGTTTCCTCCTCAATGCACAGAGCCTGTTTTCTACGTGGCCTCTCGCGCACATCATGCCGATATAGGCGGTATCACGCCGGGTTCTATGCCACCGATGAGTCGTTCAATTGACGAAGAAGGCATTTTGATAGACAACTTTCTTCTTGTAAGTGGCGGCACTTTCCAAGAAAAGGGTTTTCGCCAACTTCTAGCATCAGGACCATATCCAGCCCGCAACCCATCCCAAAACATTGCCGATATCCAAGCACAAATTGCAGCCAATGAAAAAGGACTGAAGGAGTTATTGCAACTTTTACAAAGATATGGACTGCAGACCGTTGAAGGCTATATGCAATTTGTGCAAAATAATGCCGAAGAATCAGTTCGGCGAGCAATCAGCAAATTACAAGATGGAAGCTTCGCGAGTCATCTGGACGATGGCAGTCAGATATCAGTCAAAATCACCATTGATAAAGCATCCAGAAATGCTCTAATTGATTTCACCGGCACATCACCTCAACAACACTCTAATTTCAATGCGCCGGCTGCCATTACTAAAGCAGCCGTCTTATATGTTTTCCGCACACTTGTCGACGATGACATTCCCTTAAACGAAGGTTGTCTCAAGCCACTGACGTTGATTATTCCGAAAGGGTCTCTACTTAGCCCCAAACATCCAGCGGCCATTGTTGCCGGCAACGTAGAAACTTCACAGGCTATAGTCGATACTCTTTACGCCGCGATGGGCATACTGGCTGCATCGCAAGGCACAATGAACAATTTCACTTTCGGAAATGAGCATTACCAGTATTACGAAACCATCTGCGGCGGCTCTGGTGCCGGACCTAATTTCAATGGCACGGATGCAGTACACACGCATATGACCAACTCGCGCCTTACTGATCCGGAGATCCTGGAAAACCGCTTCCCCATTACTGTAGACCAATTTTGTATTCGCCAGGGCAGCGGCGGCCAAGGAAAATTTCACGGCGGCAACGGCGTCATTCGCCGTATTCGCTTCCACCAAGAAATGTCCGCCTCCATCCTATCCAACAGGCGCAAGATATCGCCTTTCGGCATCCAGGGAGGCAAACCAGCAAGCTCAGGACACAACTTTATAGAGCGTACGCACGGAACAAAGGAAGAACTTGCCGGAACCGCTTCCACTACGGTGAAACCCGGTGACGTCTTTGTTATCGAAACTCCCGGCGGCGGCGGGTTCGGTTAACAATTCATTGCTTTTTAATCAAGCCGGAGGATGCCTTGGGTATAACGACCAAGGACTTGTATCCACTACGGGGTTAAATATATGACGTTGATAGCTCAGCGCGAAGCGATGTCCGATGGTTGGTTTAGAGCCGGGCAGGATCCGGACGACTATGAAATAGGCATAGACACCCGGACTTTCCACAGTGGCGAACAAAGTGGTTACATTAAGCACAAAGCTTCCCAACCACGCTCATTTGCCACTTTAATGCAGATGTTCAAAGCGACAACTTTCCATGGACAGCGGATTCGCCTGACTGCCTTTGCTAAATCCGAGGGCATTGAAGATTGGGCTGGTTTATGGATGCGCGTAGATGGTCCACATCGCACAACATATCAGTTCGACAACATGAAAGACAGACCGATTAAAGGTACTACCGACTGGGAAGAGTACGAGATCGTACTGGATGTTCCAGATGACTCATTAAACATCGCCTTTGGCGTTCTTTTATCCGGCAAAGGGCAAATATGGGTAGATGATTTCAAGTTCAACACAGTGAGCACATCTACACCCACTACCGATCCAGGACGACACGAAAAGCCTCTCAGAAACGAACCAATAAATCTATCGTTCGAATAACCTTCCGTTCTATTTCCTGATTAACTCAGAGGAAATTTGCTCTACTTTGTAGCCACGTCTAAGTAAGGCATTTACGGTTGTCACATCTTTGTATTTAGCGGTTGAACCAAAATGCTTTAGACTGACAGCTAGACTCATAATCATGTCTTTCTGATCGTTGGCAGCCAATTGTTTGAGCAGACTATTTCCAGTCGTTACCAGCTCATTACGCATCAACTGCTCTCCGTTTATGCCAACCGTATTAGCGCATTTTATAAGTTCTCGCGCATCATCGATGCTGGACTGTCGGCTTGGTTGAGCAGCCAATTTGGACAACATTCTATGCGCCTTGGTGGCATCTAAAACAATTCCACGGGAAACCAATGAATCGACAGCAGACATCATTGGCTTGCTGAATAACTCATATGGAAAATTTCCGGCTTCGAAATCATTTGCTCTATTCGTTATGAGCTTGACTTGATCAGTTGAAAGATTCTTGGCCAATTCACCCAACCTAGCAATTCTTACATTAGCTGCAAGATTGGTGTTTTCAGGATGTCCTTCCAAATAATACGAAATTGCCCTGACGGCCTTATGTTTATCGCCATTGGCCATCTTCTGAATAAAGTCGTTCTTAGCGGCAGCCAAGTTGCAGTCACTCGGGCGAATGCCCAATTGCGCCAAATTCTCACTGGCAATACGATGCGCGCAAGCATCGGCCGAATCAGAAATTGGTATGTTCACCACTGATGATTT
>SBAT01000384.1 GCA_005240105.1 Chloroflexota bacterium | reverse complement strand
GCACTGTTGAACTTAACAGTCCTAAGAGTCTTCCCTGGAATCTTCTGTCCATGACGTACCTCGTTGAGTTGCAATCACAAAATTTTAGCGCCCATCGAGCAGGATAAGCGCCTGACAAACCCATTCTTCTTGGATCATATGTATTTGTTAAGGATTGAACTCATAAGGAAATGCCGGTACTACATGGGAGTTCCTCGGCAGGAAAGTAGTACCGGCATCGTTTACGACACATTTGTGTCGCTTTTGTTGAGAGGGTCAGTGTCTCTCAGCAATGTAGCTGTCCAAAGTGGAGCCTACGCGATCAAAAGCAGTAAATAGTTTTCTGCTTTCGTAGATGTCGAGGCTTCCGTCGGCTCTATACGTAGCTTCTATGGCAGCAATATTGTTCATGCGTTCAATTAATGTATCTCTTTCAGCAATTGTTATCTTGCCCAAGGCACATTCGGCTTTGATTCGTTCTTGGAGTTCGAATCCCCTCACTCCGATTTCGTCCAAGAACCTTATCTTGCCATTGACTATCACGAGTTTTGGTGCGACTACGGTCGGCGTTGTAGCTATCACGCGTCTTTCAATAACTCGCATTTGATTGGCTAGTGGCAGTGCTTCTACGAAGGTAACTGGTGCTGTCTTGGATGCCGCGTCTAAAGCGGCCACTCTTTCCAGATCGTTGCGCAGTTTGACTGCTTCCTCGGCAGTTAGCGTGCCATTAGCTAATCCGGTAGCAATTGATTTATCCAGTTCTAAACGTAGGTTGCTTAGGTTGCTCATAAATCTTGTGCTTACTGGTGCTGATTCAATGGCTACCATTGTGCCCTCTTCATTGATTACACCAATGGCATTGCCAGTGGATTTTTCAATGACCATAGTGCCTGAAGAAAGTGCAATCCCCGATGGCAGTCTCATGCTGCTATCTAGTGTGCCCAGGATTTCTCCGGTTACCGGATCAACAGCTATAAGTGTCTGACCAGAAGGCGCAATTGCTGTAGCAACTGGCGCACTGGTGACTGTCCTTGTGATTACCGTTTTTCTACTAATTACGGTATCACCAGGAACAATTTCTCTTGTGACTACCGTTTCAGTAGGAGTGATGGTTGTTTCTATAGGGACTACTGCTGCTTTGCTTATGACCGTATCAGTAGGCACTCTTGTAATTATTGTGTCTCTAGGCACAACTGCAAAAGCAGTTGGCGCAAGCATGGTATAAGCAATAAATCTCTTTTCTTTGCTTATATAACCTTTGATGAATCCAGTACCCGGATCGACTACAACAAAGCCAATGGCATCTGAGAGACTCATGCGAGAACCATGGGTATCAAATAATTTGCCTTCGGCACTCATTGTGCCTTTTACTTTCAACGATACTGGGTCAACAAGGAAACCAATCCCTGTTGCCGGTAGTGTTAGCACAGTTCTGGCGCTTGTAAGACTAAAAGGCATGAATCTGCCGGACATGTCGATGATACCAGTCATTTGACGGCTGGACGGATCTAAGACTACATAGCGTGAGTCTGGTCTTAGTACGAATGCCCCACCACCTAATGCTATGACATTACCGGCGGTGTCAAGTCTGCCTATTATCGTGCCGGTATCAGGATTAAACACATAACCCTTAACCCCGGACACATTCACAAGCACGTGGCCACCCGCATCTACCAAGTTGCCGGTGGGATCCAGAACAAATTCAACGGTCCTTCCACTTGGTTCAGCAATTTGTCCCAAGTAATGAATTTCCGCAGCTTTTATTTGCTGGGCAGAGATCACTAATGTGGCAATAAACACCACAGCTAGCGATAACTGTTTAATAAATTGCATGGCGAGCCCTCCTCTAATTGGTTGCGGATGCGACTCTAACGATGGGGGTGTCCAAGGTAATGTTCCCAGGGGAAATTGGGGAGACGGCAGGATATAGCTTTATCCCTATAAAGTGTTGGGGTTTTTCTCAATTACCAACTCCACTATCAGTTCTATAATGGGATCAAGGCAAAGATTTTTATCCCTACCACCCATCTCCAGCAGGCGAACACGCCTGCTGGGGTTTTTTGACATGTTAAGGACCTTTTATAAGAAATCGTAATATTAGACATTGGACCTGGGTATAAATTGATGGGGCACGCGGGGCATTGGGCTTTATGGCTGAAAAAATCATTGGTATTGACTTAGGCACGACAAACTCGTGCGTGGCTGTAATAGAGCAGGGGCGGGCTGTTGTAATTCCTAATTCCGAAGGCTATAACACCACGCCTTCCGTTGTTGCCTTTAGCAAAGAAGGTGAAAAACTAGTTGGGCAACTGGCAAAACGCCAGGCGGTTATGAATCCGGAGCGGACTATCCAGTCGATTAAGCGTCACATGGGCAGTAAATACCGGGTGGATATGGATCACAGAAACTTTTCCCCGGAGCAAATCTCGGCTCACATTTTGCAAAAATTGAAAAAACAAGCTCAGGATTACTTAGGGCAGCGTGTATCTAAAGCCATTATTACGGTGCCCGCTTACTTTGATGATGCTCAACGCCTGGCCACACGAGACGCTGGGCAAATTGCCGGATT
>SBAT01000022.1 GCA_005240105.1 Chloroflexota bacterium | reverse complement strand
CCATAAAGCAACTCAGCAAGTCTAATCTTTAGCTGGAAGTTTGTATCCTGCGGGTAACGCTCGCGCAACCCACTCATAGCTAACGTCCGCATGGTTGCACTAGATTGACAAACCATTTGTAGTTTTTCCGCAGGTGATTTCTTAGCCAGCAACTCAAAAAGTAGTTCTTCAGCTTCCGGAGTCGTGTCGGAAGACAGTCGGTAATCTTTATAACTTTTCATGGGATAGCTTTTCATGAGCTATTTTTCCTCTGCACACAATTATACTACGGACAAGTATGAGTTCAGTGAAGTGCGCCAATTTGTCATGTCGACCGAGCGCTAGCGAGTGGAGACATCTGCTACTCGGTGCAGGCGTAATAACGAGAACGCTGAGATACCACGTCGCAGATCTCTCCGCGCGCTTCGCTTGGTCGAGATGACAACATAGATACAGACTTTACTGAGGTCGCAGTTGCAACAGTTGCGACGACATGCAGTAGTATGTTGCCTGTCAAAAAAAAATGGGTGGCGGACGAGTCTAGCTCTGTCAGCCACCCATTCAGTGGTTAGTTAGTGATCGTTGTATCAAACAGTGTTGTCTAGAGTTTGCTCAGCTCTACAAGTTCTACACGATCGCCTTTCCCTTCGTATTTCCCACTTCTAATCCTTGCTACTTGAATTAGCCCGCCGAACCTTATAGCGGAGGACAATTTTGCCAATTTTTTGAAGTGTGGTCGGAGACTGACATAGACGCAGTGTCTGTGGGCGTCGGTGTTGATTACAATCAATCTTTCCAGTGTTTGCCCCACGATTGGTTCGATGAGGGTGCCATCGTCATTTGTTGCGTATTCGGCTTTCAGAAGCTTTGCTTCTATTCCACCTCGAAGAATGAGGTCCGCGCCAGAGCAACCAACAGAATCAACAGTGGCATTTACTTCGACACCAAAACTAATGAGTCTAGCTTGTCCCGGATTATCGTAGTGCATGTACCAGGCTTGGTACAGCGTTCTGTCTCCTTTGACTAACTGATGTCCAACAGCCTCAGCTTTGAGAATCGTATAGGTACTGGAATAACCACCTTCCATCCGTGCGATTCTGCCATCAGTGATTTCAGCCCGCACCCAGTCCCTACCCGTCTCGATGACCTGACCCCAGAAGTACTCCTCTGATTTCAGGACATTGCTGTTTTCATTTGCTTTTGGTTGGTTTTGATTGTTACTCATATAAGTGTCCTACTTTGGAGGTTGGAAAGGAATATAATGTGCATCGCCCCGCGTGCATATTGCCAGCGAGGCGATTTCGTCTTGGGTCGTGCGTTTACGTTGCCGGCATTTACAGCATTATGCTGCTCTCGGATCGACAACTTGAACCCGAGAAAAATCCGTTCAACAGGAGTCCACCACCAGGGTGAACTAGATTGTTCGATTTGATAAAATCAGTTTGTCTCGCTGTCCTGATTTATTCGTGGTGGTCCGGCTTCCACACGGCGTCCGGTGATCAGTCTTGCACCACGCTTGTAGGTCATGTAGTTGATCAACCAATCAAACATCACAACCATACGATTGCGGAAGCCGATTAGTGGTCGAATGTGGGCAACAAGCCACAAGTACCACGCTGGACGCCCGGTCATGATGAAGCCGTTAAGATCGGCGACAGCAGCACCGCGACCAATTGTTGCCAGGCTTCCCATGTGCTTGTAGTGAAACTGCTTGCGTGGTTTGCCGGCAAGTGAATCACGGATGTACTGACCAACGGCACGCCCTTGCTGCATCGCCACGGGAGCAAGTCCGGGCAATGGTTTGCCATCTTGATGCAAGAATACACAGGCGTCACCTACGGCGAAGACTTCCGGATGGTCCTTGATGGAAAGATCAGGTTCCACCGGTATACGTCCTGCGCGATCAAGCTCGATATTGAGCGATTTCGCTAGAGGCGTAGCAGCAACACCGGCACACCACATGACTGTCGAAGATGGAATGAATTCGCCTTCTACAGTCACGCCGTCGGCATTGATGTCCTTCACGAATGTCTGTGTGCGTACTTCAACACCTAGCTTTCGGAGTTGTTCGGTGGCATTGGTCGAACACTTCTCAGGTAATGCACCCAATATTCGCTGCATTCCTTCTAAGAGAATTATGCGTGCTTCGTCCGTGTGTATACGCCTGAAATCCTGAGGCAAAGCTTTGCGAGCCAATTCAGCTAGCAGTCCAGCCAGTTCCACACCGGTTGGTCCACCACCGATGATTACAAAAGTGAGCAATTGTTTCTGCTTTTCCGGATCAGGCTCCCGCTCCGCAGCTTCAAAAGCCAAAAGCACACGCCGGCGAATTTCCAACGCATCATCAATGTCCTTCAAGCCAAGTGTAACTTGCGCCCATTCCGGATGCCCGAAATAGCTTGTCTGCGCACCAGTTGCGATAATCAAGTAGTCATACGCGACTTCACCGTCAGTGATCTTAACCACTTTGTTATCGAGATCAATACTCGATACATTCGCAAGAAGCACCTCGACGTTTTTCTGCTTGGATAGAATTGACCTGATCGGATAGACTATTTCAGTCGACGACAGTCCAGCCATTGCCACTTGATACAGCAAGGGCTGGAACAAGTGATAGTTATGGCGATCGATGAGAGTGATATACACCGGCGCCAGTCTCAGTGACTTCGCTACCTCGATTCCGGCAAACCCGCCGCCGTTCCTGCGCTCGGCACGAGTGGTCATGTTCTGGGCCGGTAGCGGGTACCAGCTTATGTCGGAGACATTG
>SBAT01000179.1 GCA_005240105.1 Chloroflexota bacterium | reverse complement strand
GGCACGCCTTACAGAGTGGAGTGTCCGGCGAAAGCAAACTCGTCGGCCCAGCTTACGCGACGCTAGGTTCACCTGTTCACAACTTCGCTCCGTCCGACACGGTCGTCCCCTTTGTCGCACCCACCGAAGTAGGAGCATCAGCAACATGGAACACGTAATGCCCTTTGTCAGAATGACTCCCCCTTTTTGTCATTCCGCCCCTTTTTTGTCATTCCGCCCCTTTTTTGTCATTCCGAGTGAAACGAGGAATCTACCGCAACGATCCAGCGTTCGAGTTGCAAAACACGAACTTAGTTCACCCACGGCAGATTCCTCGCTAGCGCTCGGAATGACAAAAGTTTAGGAGCACCCCCATGACCACCACAACTCAAACTCCCGTACCAACCACAACCCCCCACCTGTCCTTCGCTGCCCCCGAGTTCTACGGGGACGGCATCGCCGTAAAGCAGATGCTCCTGCCTAACGCGACCACGCCCTTCAAGTCGACGTACTTCGAGATCCTCCCTGGGTTTACCACCCCGGTTGATCGACATAAAGTCGAAGAATGTTGGGTCGTCCTACAAGGCTCGGGCATCCTCGATGTCGACGGAGAACAAGTTGCCATAAACGAGCACGACGTTCTCCACTTCGACTCATTCAAAGGTCACTCGGTAACCAACAACTCAACTCAACCATTGTTGATTTGTTCCATTTATTGGTAGGAAAATCATGAACACGAAAGCAGACATCGTTGTAATAGGAGGCGGCATCTCCGGCTGCGCCATACTCTACGAGTTATCGCGGTCAAGAACCAAAAGCGTAGTCCTCGTTGACGCCGGACAAATAGCCGGCGCCACCACTGGTGAATCCGGCGGCTACATCCGCAAATTCAACACCGACCCCTATCTGGGAAAACTCGCCGCCGAAAGCTTCGACTACTACCAACGCTTCTCCCAAGAAGTTGGTGGCAGTTGCGAATTTCGTCGGACTGGACTAGTATCCAGAGTCTCCCTTGAAATGCTGCCCAAACTGATGCCGCAAATTGAAGCACTGCAGGCAAGCGGCCACGGCATATCAGTTAGCGACGCTCCGCCAACTAATAACTTGCGTCAACAGCCTTACAACAAGGGCGACAGCGCTTTTATTTACGAACCGACACTCGGCAACATCAACACCAAGTTGGCTTGCCACTCTTGGGTACAAGCCGCCTGCAACAACGGCGCGGCCGTTCTTGAGAACACGAAAGTGGAAAAGATCATCACAGCGAACAATCGCATTTACGGCGTACAGACGTCAGCCGGCATCATCGAGTGTGAAACGGTTATCTTGTCTGCCGGCGCCTGGAGCAAGGACTTGCTTGTAGATCTACCGATTGATACAAACAAAATAACGGCTAGATCCTTTCAATACAACATCTACAAGGACGCTGCGAAATATCTAGATATTGCCTTCATGGACAATATCGCGGGATTCTACATTGCACCATTCCGTGATGGCAGTTTATTCCTTGGCTCATTAGGCGAGGACCAAACCGTCGTGAAATCCCACTACAATCACGAAATCAATAACAAATTGTCGAATCAACTACACAACCTATTGCAAAATCACTTCCCCTGGGTCACTATGGTCGAGAGCATATCCGTGAGGAGAAGTTACGACGCATTTACCGATGATGGTTACGGCGTCGTCAAGTCCTTTCAGGAAATTCCCGGTCTGGTAATTGCAACCGGTTGGAGCTCAGGAGGCATCAAAAGCGCACCGGCAGTGGCCAAAGAGGTTACGCGCTTGGTATCAGGACAAACACTTTTACATGGAGGGAAACATGCAATTGCAAATACGCCGAGCTGAATTGAGCGATGTGGAAGCACTCTTGCCACAATTCAACGCTTATCGCAGCTTCTACAAAAGGCAACCAGCCGCCGACATTGCGAGGACTTTTCTGACAGAGAACCTCTCTCAGGATCGCTCGATTATTTTTGTGGCAATTGCCAAACAACCAAGCGGCAACGAAGTCATTGTTGGCTTTACTCAACTCTATCCACGACTGTCTTCTCTGTCCATGACTTATTACATGTACTTGTCTGATTTGTATGTTGACGAGAACTGCCGCAAAAATGGAATTGCCAAACAACTGATGAAGCAAGCAGAGGAATACTCCATAGCCAATGGAGCCATCTTCATAGAATTACAGACAGCAAACACCAACACCAACGCCCAAGCCTTATATGAATCTCTCGGATACAAACAAGAAGATGAGTTCCGCACCTATGTGCTCAAACTACCCAATGCCATACCAGCAATCGTGTAAGTCCCATTTTTGTCATTCTGAGGAAGGAGACGACACTAAATGTGTCGTCGGACCCGAAGACCGCAACGATCCGAAGTTCGTCGTGAGGTCAAAGGACTAAGACTATGAATTACATTACAGTCTTAAAACAACCAAAAATGGCCACCCTCTGGGTGAGCCAGGTTCTGTCCGCCTTCGGCGATCAACTCTACATGATCGCCGCCATGTGGATGGCTGTTCAGTCCTTCGGCCCAAAAGCGGCCTTTATTGCAGCTGCAATCTCTGGTGGACGTATTGCCTTCGGCGTCCTCGGCGGCGTGCTTGCCGATCGCTTCAATCGCGGCACAATCATGGTGGCATCAGACATAATTCGTTTTGTCGCCGTTGCCACCCTACCTATTGCCTCCATTTATGGACCAATTGACTTTTGGCATTTGATGTTTGTCGGCGCAATGATTGGCATTTTTGGCGCTCTATTTGATCCCGCACTGCAGGCGAGCTTGCCGCTCGTTTCTCCATCACCGAAAAGCATGCCGGCAATCAATGGACTAATAGATATTACCCACCGACTGGCCAGGGCCATAAGCCCCAGCTTAGCCGGATTATTCGTAGCACTATTTCCTCTAGAGCACTTTTACACCATCGACGCTGTTAGTTTCATAATTTCAGCGGCCGCAATTTTTGCTCTAAGTTCGCACATCAAGTGGAACGAATCCAAAACACAGTCGACGACAGTTTGCCACATCCTCAAAGACCTTGTCGAAGGTTTCAACGCCGTCAAAGACCACAAGTTGGTTGCGGCAGGACTTATCACCACCATCATCATGTCCGGACTGTGGGGTATAGCATTTACAGTCGGTATTCCGATCCTCGTCAAAACAACATTAGCCGGTGGCATAGGAGACTACGGCTTTATTGTAGGCGCCTACGGTCTGGGCAATGTTTTAGCGAACATTATCATGTCCAATATGCAGATCCACAGAAAAGCACTTGTTATGTTCTGCGGCAACATCGTACTGGCCATTGGATTTTGCCTGATTGCCATTAGCCACTCACTACCCTTATCAATGATTGCCGCAACATTTGCAGCGCTTGGCGGACCAATGGGTGAGCTAATCACCCTTAATTTAATTACGTCAGAAATTGATAGCTCCCAT
>SBAT01000230.1 GCA_005240105.1 Chloroflexota bacterium | reverse complement strand
GACCCTGGTTTTGTAGGGTCTTAGCCGCTGTTATGAAAGCCTCGCTCAAGTCAATTGCTTCGACATGTTTGAATGTCTGAGCCAATCTAAAGGACGAGCCACCTACGGCACAACCAATGTCCAATACCTTCTCTTGGGGGAGAGACAATTTCTTTGTCCACTCGGTCAATAAATCCGCACAACGGGCAGGGAATTCCAATGCCTCTGATGGACCTTTGGCATAAGGCATTTGGTTTTCATTGTCACCAAAGTGCAAGAGCATGTACTGATCAACAAGCAATTGTGTTTCATATTGATTGGAAACCACATTCGGATTTTCAACATGCTGAGCCTGCCCATCGCCGCCATCAGGACAATAAGCAATCCGAAAACCGGCATGCTGGATAAAGTGCGGACGAAAGTGGAAGCGCGCCCAAGGCGTGTCTTCATCACCTACGCTGACAAAAGACCCACCCATGATCATCTTATGTTCGCCATCAAAGCAAGGCGTGCTGAAGTCATCGTAGTAACGATGTACTTTAAATCCAGGCAACGGATTAAACTCATCCTCACACCACTGCCAGACATTGCCGAATACATCAGCGCAGGGCAAACCAAATGCATCCAGTGCATCAACTGCTGATTCTGATCCATAGTGCAAATTAATATTGTAGAGGGGGGACAAGGCTAAATGCTCATCGTTGTTTTTAACTCCAACAAGTTCTCTTAGCCGGTGGTGTTCGCCTTCAGTTATTAGCCTGTACGGTATCTTAGACTTATTCTTCTCCGTAAGCCAACTACAATAAGCACGTGCCTCATGGTAATTGACGATGGCCGGCCACGACCATTGCATAGGCACAAGTTCAAATATTGTCCGCAATTGATAATCATTAGAGCCTGCCGGCCCATTTTGATACCAAAACACCGGCCACTTAGCGTTGCGAAACACTCGCCATTGCCAGCCGGCTTCGCTCCAGTATTTTTCTTCGGTATAGCCACCATCGGCTACAAACTGCCAGAATTCTCCATTACTTATTAAGTGCTTCGTCGTCTTGAACTCGTGCACATTTAAACTGCGCTTACCGTATTCATTGTCCCAGCCATAAGTCGGCCAATCTTTGGGCTTGCCTACTTCCACTGAAGCGAAAGGAACATCAATGAATTCGTTAGGCGGAAATTTCTTATCGGCAGTTTCGCCATTGAAGCTTTCGTGCAAGTCCGGCCACTGCACTGGTTTGGTTAGCAGGTGCTGAGGTAATTCGCGCATCAAAACAGATGAGGTCTCAAAATGAATGCGTTCATGCTCAAAGCCCATGAACAATGCCCACAAGGGGTTGTCCTGGTTAATTAGGGCGTGCCCTGGATTTAACCCTTCGGTTGTGGCGATTACATTTACAACAGTTTTGTAGACTTCTTTTCTATACTGCCATAACTCATCAATGGAAGACCATTCAATTTCATTCTTGGACATATCATCCCAAGACATTTCGTCAACACCTGTTTCGAACAAGCGCTCATAATAAGAATTGATAGGCGATGAAATAAGCCCGCTAACAAGCAACTTGTTTATATAGAGCGTAGATGGATGACCATAGTAAAAAGCTAGCGGATGCCTTAGCCCATGATAGGGAGGACGGTAGAACGCCTCTTCGCCTAAGAGTGCTGAAAAGAGAACTTCGGTCAAAGTCCAGCCATTATCAAAATAATCGAGGACTTCCTGCCTGGTGCAAGTCTGCAAATTGGGAATCGTCAGAGCAGATATTTTGCCATTAACACTGACACCAGGGCATTGACCAAAAACTGGCTCTTTTCCTGTCCACCAACTCTGTAAGCGCGGATAACTTAATTCCAGGCTGGACTTGCCTAGATTTCGCCGCCAATTTTGATTATCAATCTTTGTTTGCATGTCCGTTTGCATTTCCTAAATGTCCAGCCTTCCGCCTCACTATCTTTTTGGCAGCAAATGCCTGTCTACTATTTTCTACTGCTTGGCTAAGGATTCGCCAGTCAGTTGTTGTCAAAACCACACTTGAATATCGTTGAATAACCTTCCGAGCCCTCATATATGCTGCATTCAGAATAAAGTCACTAACAGTCATTTGATTTAAGAGAGCAGCTTGCTCTATGAGAGCTTTCTGCTCATCAGTTGCCCTTAGACCAATTCGTCCGTTTTTCTTGCCAGTCATAGTGGGCTCTCCCAATGGTTGTTAAGAGAAGGCTTACAACTGGCAATATTCTAGACCTCTCCACATCCAAAGGATAGCCCGACCCTGGGTATATCTTTTTCCGAAAATTCTTGTACGTACAATGTACGTACAAGAAAAAACAGAAAAAGATATACAGCGGCGGATTAATCTAAGGAACACTCCACCGTTTGCTCTTCCCTTGGCACGGGAAGACCCTAGCAAGCCATTCTGAACTGGGCAAACATTGCGCTCAAGCGTAAGGATCCGTACTAAATTACGGCCAATTTCTTGCCGACCTTCTGGAAAGCTGCGAGCGCTTGATCCAAGTGCTCTTTTGTATGAGCGGCAGAAATCTGTACACGCAGACGTGCTTCGCCTTTAGGTACAACCGGATACCAGAGTCCACGTACATAGACTCCCTCATCCAGGAGCAGGCGACTCATGTCTTGGGCAATGGCTGCTTCACCAAGCATCACAGGGACAATTGGATGGGAGCCTGCCAGTATCTTAAAGCCGAGGTTGACTATCTCGCGGCGGAAATAAGCTGTGTTTTCACGCGAGCGCTCAACCAGGCTGTTGTCTTCTTCCAGGATATTTATCGCCTCAATGGCCGCAGCAACAATTGGCGGCGGCACTGTGTTAGAGAAAGTATATGGGCGAGACTTTTGCCGTAAGTAGTCCACCAGTTCTTTCTTACCGGCAATATAACCACCGGCTGCCCCACCCAGAGCTTTTCCTAAAGTGCCTGTGTAGACATCAATTTGCCCAAATACGTTTTGATGTTCGGCAGTACCGCGACCAGTCGCGCCCAAGACACCTGTTGAATGTGAGTCATCAACAAATAAGAGCGCACCGTATTTTTTCGACAAAGCAATTAGCTCAGGCAGTGGCGCTACATCACCTTCCATACTGAAGACACCATCTGTAGCAATTACCT
>SBAT01000226.1 GCA_005240105.1 Chloroflexota bacterium | reverse complement strand
CTCTGTGTCTGACTGTCACCGAACCTTCGGCAATACTTTCGCCATCGACAGTTACGCAAAGCGGAGTGCCTACTTCATCCATTCGGGCGTAACGCTTACCAATTGACTGCTTAACATCCAATTGGCAGACATAGCTTTGCCTCAAGTAGAGATAAATCTTCTCGGCCATTTCCGGCATTCCGTCTTTATTTACCAGAGGGAAAATGCCGACTTTTATCGGCGCTAACTCCGGCGAAAGGCGCAATAATTCCGGTGACGGACGTGATTCATCATAGTGATACGCATCACAGAGGACCGCCAAGACAGCTCTGGTCAATCCACTGGAAGGCTCAATAACGTGCGGTAAATAAGCGGAATTAGTACCCTGGTCAAAATAGGACATTTTTGTCTTGCTGAATTCCTGGTGTTGAGTCAAATCAAAATCACCACGATGGGCAATGCCTTCTAATTCGCCGAAGCCGCCCTGACTAAAAGGATATCGGTATTCAATATCCGTGCACGCAGTTGAATAATGTGACAACTCATTCTTATCGTGAGCACGCAGGGAAATATTTTCGTCTCTTACGCCAAGACTCTTCCACCATTGTCTGCGCTGTTCGACCCAGAATTCAAACCACATATTTGAGGATTCAGGTTCACAGAACCATTCCAACTCCATTTGTTCAAACTCTCGACTGCGAAAGATGAAGTTGCGTGGTGTTATTTCATTGCGGAATGCCTTACCGACTTGCGCAATACCAAAAGGGACTTTCGTTCGGCACGCATCCAGCACATTCTTGAAATTGATGAAGATACCTTGTGCTGTTTCCGGACGTAAGTATGCAATTGAGTCAGAACTCTGCAACGCACCAATGGAAGTGCTCAACATGAGATTAAATGCGCGAGGTTCAGTCAATGATCCAGGCTGAGAAACATCCGGTCCAATAACCTTCGCGCGTTCTTCGACGGCAAGTCCTGAATAGGGAATACCATCTACGATGGCCGGCAATGTCAATTTCTGTCCAAGCTTTCTGCCTAACTCGTTAACACGGCTCTTTACCTTTTCCTCCAGGTCGTCACCATCAAGAATGGCTGCCCAACCAAGGACCTCTTCAGGTCTGTTTGCGGGAATAAGTTTGAAGCAAAGCAAATGATCAGCTCGATAGCGCATTTTGCTTTCCTTGCAATCCACCAATTCATCATGGAAGCCTTCGGTGTGTCCGGAAGCTTTCCACACAGTCGGGTTCAAAATAATAGACGAGTCAAGACCCAAGATGCTCAACGGGCTACCGTCCGGACCAAGAGGCGGACACTCAACCATGCTCCGCCACCAGGAATCACGAATATTGTTTTTTAGTGCCGCTCCCAACGGACCATAGTCCCAAAAGCCATTCATGCCACCATATATCTCGGAAGACGCAAAAATCAGTCCGCGTCTTTTGCACAATGACACTAATCGAGACATGATATCTGTGTCTGAATTTGACGGCATGCATTAGCTCCAATTCACTCGTAAATATGTTCAAATCAGCCTGGGAAGAGGCGGATCTTCAACTAATTTGTGATTTTTGCATATTCACTAGGGCAGATCAAGTGTGTGCCAGAGAAGCTGTAGCACAAGTGAGCCGCCTCAGCGTTGTAAAGCCCATTGTCTGAGCCGGGACAGAAATCCGAAGGGTGTCACCTACGGTGTGCTGTCAAGCCCCTTGTACATTTCTGGGCGCCTATCCTGCAGAGAATTGAAGCCGGAACGAATTTCGGAAATTCTCTCTGCGGTGATCTCAGATACAATCAATCCTTCACCAACTTCAGAGCAAGAAGAAAGTGTCGTGCCAAATGGATCCAAGATCTGGCTTGCTCCACAAAACGTTACCGGTCCGTCTTGTCCGACACGGTTTGCTGCAGCAACGAAAATTTGATTTTCGATTGCTCGTGCGGCTACCAAAGTTTTCCAATGACTTAGTCGTGGAAACGGGAATGCCGAACTGATTAGCAAAAGTTGTACACCGTTGATAGCATAAAGCCGAGATAGTTCTGGAAAGCGAAGGTCATAGCAGACCATAACTCCACAGAGTAAATCATCGACCTGAAATGTTGTTGTATTAGCACCAGGCTTGAGATATCGCTCTTCGTGGACAGGTGCACCTGTAAACAGGTGTATTTTTCTGTAATGCCCTATCACCTTACCTGAAGGATTGATAGCGGCAACTGCATTGTACACATCGCTACCCACTCGCTCGGAAAGCCCGGAGACGACATAAATGTCATGTTTCTTAGCAGCGTCTTGAAGCGTGGACAGAAACTGGTCTTCTTCCCACCGGCTAGCGCTGCGAGTTATAGTTTCCATCTCATAACCGGTATCAGACATCTCAGGAAACAAGATCAATCTACAACCTTGAGAGGAAGCCTTTCCTATGTACTGCTGAACCCGCTGCGCGTTTTCAGCAGGCTGTCCTAGTTTTGCTGCGAATTGTACAACACCAATTTTCATCTTCTTTCTTCCCGTGTTGGCCAGCGACTCCTCGAGCTATAAATTAGCTGGACAAATCTTCTGATCTTGATGTTCGGCTACGAAGAACTGAATTTTGGGAAATGCGCGAAAGCCACACTCTATCCATTCTTTAGAGAAAGTCTGTCTTGGAAAGGCCGAGGCATGGACCTGAGCTGCTTGTTCAATGTCTTGCTCTGTCATTCTGCGGATAACTAGATGGGTCAACTTCTGCATGTGTATTCCTCCAAGCGTCAATTTTGTCATACCGTCAGGCTAAGTGATCACTCAGGGTATTAGGTCAGCTATAAAATAGCCTACCATATGCACTAGTTGGCGCTTCTAAACAAAAACCGCGGACTACCCCAAACGCAAGCAATCTTTTGAACATTTTAAGCAGTGTAGACTTTCCAGCTCCAGTTGTTCCCGTTAGCAAAATGTTGTACTGGTCTACTTCAAATGACTATGGCTGCCAAAGGCCAGAACCCAAAGACTCAAATTGCGTTGATCAGTTACTTTTTACCTCCTAAAAAGCGACCCCAAAAGGTGCAAAAGTGGCTTGGACCGGGACGACAATGGTCTCCCGGTCCTAATTAACCACTCGACTGAGACTTTACTGACTCAAATAAAGTCACTGAAAAATCCCTCAGTGACTTTATTGGCTACGTGTGCGCAGATTATTTGTGCTGCAATGTTGGAAAATATTTTGTTGCGAGCGAGCCAAACAAATCGAAGTAGCTGTTGAGTTCGTCTACATCGGGTTTGTCTGACCACGATAACCTTTTGATAAGCCTTCTGTCAGTGTCCTGCACCAATAGAGTGAATTCCGGAGTGCCAGTTGGTCCATAGTGAATTCTCAGCACGCTACTCTCTCCAGAAGAAATTGCGCTACATGCAGAAACAATCCGCAGGGCACCATTGACGGCATCGAATCGATAGTCAGTGCTTGTGACGCGTTTGCCATCATGATCGCGACGGGTGACCCTAATAATTCTCGAATATCGATCATAGGGACTGATGAAAAAGTAATCCCCCAACTTTCGTTGCCCGTCGAAATTAAGCCACATTGCCATTGAACCATCTTTATTGTAGCCAATTGCATTGAAGCCAGGACTGTCCTTGGTTCGGTATAGAGCCCAATTTTGAGCAGTCCCGAATTGATCGTCATACAGATAGGCCGAGCACATCGATGGAATCCAATTTGACCTTACGCCTGCACCGACGAAACGCAAGTCCGAATCATCAGTTGTAAACATCTCTCGCTGGTGCGTACGTAATTTAGGAGTGTCGTCGGAGTCAAACAAATACTTTTGGGGGTCTGCCGATCGTGATTGACGTTCAATGTTCACCAAGATGG
>SBAT01000337.1 GCA_005240105.1 Chloroflexota bacterium | reverse complement strand
TCTACCAACTCATTCAGAGCAGCGTGGCGTTCGAGCTGTCTTTGTTTCCGATAGGTCAGTAGGTCTTCGAAGCGCACTCGCCTATCCTCGCCGACTAAGGTGAAGGGGATTTTCCCCTGATCAAGCAGACCGGCAAAGTATGTGGGCGAAACATTCAGCACATCGGCAGCATCGGTGATGACGATTTGCATGCCTCCGTAGATGATTTGCATTGCCTGCTCCGGTGTCTCGACTTTGACGCATTCTTCGACATAGGTAGTCTGTGCGCGTAAGAAGTTAGCGACTTGTTCGGTACATTTGAAGTTCATCACCCCGAGGTATGGAACGTATTGGAAGTCCAGCAGGATGTCATCGATTCCGAAGTGATTGGCTTTCAGGAGTTCGAATAGTGCAACCTTAGTTTGTTCTGTCCGCTCCTCAATTCCTGCTGCTTGTCTGTCTTCGATCAGTACTACGTAACTCTCGAACTTGTGCATAAAGTGTTCTCCGTTGATAAGTGATTTGGTCGAGATCTAGTTCAAGTAATGGATAGTCGTCAGTAATGAGATGTGCCTATTGATTCCAGGGACAGGCAGTCTTGCTTGAAGATGTGAGTATTTGATATTCCGGGAACCAGAGGACCGAGCCGTTCGCTAATGTAGTGTGAGTTGGTTTGCCAGGTGTCATCTGCGGCATGCAGAATAGTGCCAGCACCACAGATCGCTTTTGTGCACGTCTTATGCTCGTAATGCACTTCGTTAAGGCCGTACCAAACACCGGGCTCGTTGAAGAGATCGTTGCCTGGATAGTTTTGTACTTTTGTGATGTTGGCTTCGAGAAGCTTTAAATGCTCTGCCACTACCAGTGGATCGAAATGGCTTACCGATGCGACGTCCATACCTGACTCGGTTGTGCATCTAATCAGTTCAGTGTATTTCCGTTTATCAGGTTGTCGGCCATCGCAAATAGTGATTTCACTCCATTTGGAGCTGGACTTCTGCAGGTCGCTCTTGAAGAGGATGGGTACATCTGCGAACCTCGCCATGTAAGCAAGATACTCCTGGTGTTCATCGCGAGAAAAGTTACTGTATTTGTTCATCTCGACGAGACAATATCCATCGCCTGTCCTGCATCGGAAACCTAGCCTCTGATAGTTATTTATCTTGTTTTCTAGTTCGATATAAATCAAGAGTGTCATTTCGTCAGGCTCTAACCAGTAGCCGCTGCTCTGAACGTCGACTTTTCCGGGTATGACGGTTTGTTTCGGAAGTATGTTGGATAGGCAGTGCCTTAACTCTTCCAGCAGTTTGTTTTGTCCTGGGTGGTCGAGGACAATGAATTCCTGGCCAGTGTGGCTGCTGACAGATTCAAACTGATGGAATTGTTTTGGAGTAGCAAGAGAAAAAACTATTCTTTGCGGTGTTTTCATTTGTGTGGATTCCTTTTAGTAATGGTCCGCAACAGCCAGCGGACTGCTGTCTGTTGGCTGTTGCTATTTGTAGTTTCACCTACGCAGGACAGGCAGTCTTGCTTGAAGATGTCGACGCAGCTTGCGCAGCAAGTGACATCGCGCCACCTGCTGCGTTTCTGCATTCGCTTATCGCCGGGTTGTTATTCCGCCGACGCTGTGTCAGGGACTCCGTGCTTGACTGTGTAGCCCTCGTGGAAATAGGACTCAACATAGGCACCGTAGTTTCTTCTTGCGACGAGCTTTTCCGCACGGTACAGATCGAGCAAGGTCGGTCTGTTTTCTTTGATGATGCTCACGACAATCTTTCGAATTGTCACCATGGCTAAGCACACTTCCCGAAGTATTTTCCGGAAAATGGCATGCTTGGCTGGTAGGCTCATGTCGGCTGTTATGGACTTTTCGTATTCGCCTTTTACCCAGGCTCTGAGAGTATGAAGTGACAACGCACCGAGCTTTTCGCCGATATCGTGCTCTTCTGTGCTCTCGTCGATTGGGTACATCCACAGATTGTCCATCACGCGTATTGGTTCGCCGAACGCAAGCTTAGCCAATTCACCCTTCATTGCAAAGAAGAGTTCAGGTGTTAGCTCGATACGGAGCGGATCGCCTAGTGGCAATTTCTCCATGTTGTCCAAGATGTCCAATATGGTGAAACACAAAGCATCGACATCGCCATTACGCTCGCCAACGCCGGACCAGAATGGACCGGTGATGCGCTTTCCTTTGGCTTTTTGGATTTGGTCATCTTCCTTGTGAGCTCTTTCGTGGTAGATCACATGTTGAATGACCAACAGATGGCGGCCGTTGACGACAACGCCCCTGACGCGAATACCGAAGCCAATGACTCCCGCAGATGGAAAATAGGCCGCATTGTCGGTAATGTTCTGCCTGAACATTTCCTTCAGCCCTACATAAGCTTTGGTCAGTTTGTCCGGAACAGGGCTGCCGGTCAATGCATGACGATCTGCGGCGAGGTTGAGTGCATGGAAGGCAATTACTGCTGCTTGCTCCGCCGAGCCAATCTCGTACACCATGTCGGTCCCATCTGATTTTGCTACCAGTATTGTGTTGGCATTACCTTGATCTTTTGGATCGTAGTAGACCTCGACTCTACTGTTAGCCAACATAGCCCGGCCGGTCTTTGGATCTTTTCGGAAATTGCTTTCGTCAAGCTCAAATACACGGATTTGCGTGATAGCTTCTTGGAGTGAACCAGTAGTTGGTTCCATCATAAAGCCTTTCACGCGCAGATAGTAGTTGAGATCTTGACCAAAGACGGCTCTGCCGGTTGAATTGATGATCACTTCAACCGGGATGTTCAGATCCGGCTCAAGTGGATCAGTGAACTTTAAGTAGATACGCTGAATTGGCTTCAGTGTATTACCTCCTGGCGGCACATTCAGTTGAACTGCGTATCCACCTTCGGCTTCTGCCAGTTCGCAGCGTATCCGCTTGTCTTTCAGCTTTAGTCCTTTTCGAGCGACTTTTTCCGCTTTCTTGACAGCAAGACGTTTGCTGAGAGTGAGTGAGGCTGTAGTGTCCACAGGTGATTTTTCTGTGGTGTCAACAATTCGATAGACGGACCAGGTCCCATCGCCATTAGGAATTCCGTATGTCGCGAACTTGCCACCGTGAACGGGTCTGTTTTTGTCCACCTGCTGTGACTCAAGGCAGACTCCAAGGTTGCCTTGCTCTTGATGTGGTGGCAAATGGCGCATGGTTGTAATTGCGCCGGGAGTATCGAGCTTGCATAAGTGGCGAATGTCCGGGTGGTTCATTACGACTTCCCGTAATTCTTCAGCTGAACCAGCTGTGAATTGCAAACCGGCGTTATTGAGAATTT
>SBAT01000447.1 GCA_005240105.1 Chloroflexota bacterium | reverse complement strand
GTCCTCAATCGAGCGCACTTTTGGACGTGAGATGATTTTTCCCTCAGCAGAAAGTTCTTTAGCGTAGTGGTAGCGACCAAAGGCATAGACGCCCGCATATGATGGATTCTTTAACACTCCAAGTACGCGAGCGTGGGTGAGTCCACCCCAAACAAGCTTACCTTGCCAAACGCCGCCAAAGGAGCGCTTCGGAAAGCGTAGCCCGAGTTGAACAAACTTGTGAACGACGCCATATGCTGAGCCGGTTTCTCGAAATAGGGAAAAGATCATGGATACAGCGCCGCGAACTTCTTCGTCCGGATCAAGAACGATGCGGTCTTGTTCATCAAAGCAAAAACCGACAGGCAATGGGAATCTAAGCTCGCCTTTCTTTGCTTTGTTCAACTTGCCGCCATAGAGACGAGCCCTGATGAAATGTAGCTCTGCCTGCGACATCGTTCCCTTTAGCCCGAGCAAAAGTTGATCGTTGAACTCCGCCGGGTTGTAGCAGCCATCCTCGTCGATGATCAAAGTTCCGGTATATGCACACAGTTCCAGCAGTCGATGCCAATCGGCGCAGGACCTCGCCAGGCGTGATACTTCGATAGCAAAAACTGCGCCGACATTTTGCATCGATACTTCGGCAACAAGACTTTTGAAGTCTTCTCGACCGTCTGTGCGAGCGCCGGACTTGCCGAGGTCGCCGTCCAGAACCCTGATTAAATGCGGGAGCCAGCCCATTTCCTCCGCTCTGTGTTTGAGGGCATACTGGCGCTCGGTGCTCTCTTGATGGTAACGCACCTGTCCCATCGTCGACTGACGGACATAGATGAATGCCGGCTTCTGGAGGTGATTCTGGGTTACTTTGTGATTCATGTTGTGCCTCTTCTCTTTGCGTTGAACGTAACGACGACTCGACCATGTTGGCCACAAGAACACCAAGCATGGAGATCGTTGACGGGCAAAGAGATGACGACACCGGTTAGCTACAGCTCCTCTCGTCGGTATATTAACTCGCGATTGATGGCGCAAATGTCTTCCAAAATTTCGCGCGTGAATTTGTAATTGTTCAAAAGCGATTCCACAACTTCCTTGTATTCTTGCGGAATGTAATCCATCTCCGGCCTGGAAAAGCCTGGGCGACTCACCGACAAGTAATATTTCGGACCGTGACCTTTCCCATTCGCGCACCAACAGGTTTGTTTGCCGCAACGCTTGTATCGTTCGATCAATGATCCTCGAAGTACTGTAGTCAGCGGTGGAAGTTTGCGCAGAAGGTCTTGACGGCGACGTTTGAGATGTTCGGAGCTTTGATTTTTCATAAGGAGTTGGGTGCGGTGGCGGACCAGTTGGTGCACTGGTCAGTACTATCGATGACAATAATAGGGTCTCGCAGATCATCCGTCAACTCTTTTTTGCTCTTTCCGTTTTGATAAGGCCGAAACCAGCTCCCTGAGCTGTAGAAGTCGGAGTGCATCAAACACTGTAGGATCATCAAATGAAATCGATTTGCTCGTCCATTCATATGGAACGGCAAATGTGCCTTGTGATGAACCACGCAACACAATAGTTGGAGTATTTCCTACAAGGCGTTCCTTCAGGACGCCGAATTGTTGCCCGTGTAGCGGATGAAAGGGATGGGTGATCGTCACCCATTCCGAATGATCATTGAGCGCAAGTGCAGTTTGCTTCAACCGTGCCGACTGTTTCAGATCGAGTGGCCCAGCAGGTGACCAAAATGTATCTGGAGCCGATTGTGGAGCCAAAATTTCACAACGACTCGTATGGATACCGACCCAAACGAAGCCAGCATGATGCCCTTGCGCAGGCAAGGACAAGATGCTGGAAATACGACTGGGTTCTCGAAATTGACATTAAGGGATATTTCGATAGCATCGACTGCGAGCTAATGATGGCATTGCTCAAGAAGCACACAGAGGAGCGGTGGATTTTACTCTATGTAGAGCGCTGGTTGAAAGCAGAACTCGCAGAGAGAGATGGTACCACCAGAAGCAGAGAGAAGGGGACACCACAGGGTTCGGTGATCACGCCTATTACAATGTTGCAAACTTTCGCCCCTTGACGGGGCCAAGTCAAAAGGGAGAGCACCCACTCTAAACACGACGTTCACTTGTTCTTGATCTATCTCTACACGTTTCACGAGCGCTCGAATAATCTGCCTCTTTGTCTCCCAGTCTAGCTTCTGTAGGTTTCCTTTTACTTTAGCAGCAAACTCGTCAATATTTACAATCAAGAGCTTAAGCTGCCTGGAATTGTTTTCCTCTTCTCGCAATTTTTTGCATTGGTCTTCGACTTTGGCTAGCTGAGCCTTGATTCGCTTAACCCTGGGCTCAAATTCCTCCTTGGTGATTAATCCATCAGCATAGCTGTCGATCATGCGGCTAATTTTGTTTTGCAGATTTTTCCTTTCTGCTTCCAATCTCTCGGGCTCTTCCTTTTTATTCCTTTTCAGACGGCGGTTGAATTCTTTCTCCAGCCTGCTCGGATCGTGGAGCAGCTCTGTTACTTTCTGCCAAACCAGATCGTCCACCAAGTCTGTCCGAATTTGCTTGTTTTGACAGATTCGCTTTCCTCCGAATCGATAAGCATCGGTACCGATGCACCGATAGTAGGCGTAGTTCCGCGGTTTGCCTCTGCGCGTAGCATTGCTGATCGACTTTCCATAATAGGCATAACCACATCTTGTACAACAGATTAACCCCTGTAGCAAATGAAGCGCTCCGCGTCTACGTTGGCGATAGCAAGAGCGATTCTCACAGAGCTGTTCCTGGACTGCTCCAAAGAGTTTTTCGCTTACGAGTGGTGGCACGGGTATGTAAATCCATTCGTCCTGCGGAACATCATATGTGGAGTAGCTTTGCCGTGGCTTGTCAGAGCTATTCTTCTGCGGTCTCAGCCTGGATCGCTTTTTACCCTGCTTAGTCTTTCCAAAAGCCGCCTTCCCAATGTAAGCAGGATTTTTTAGCATAAGCCAGATCACTGATCGATCCCACCACTCTTTACCAGATCTGGTTTTGGCACCAGTTGCATCGAGTCTACGTTTCACTTCGCCAATAGATACACGCTCATGTCCGATCCATTCAAATATCTGTTGCACAATTCGTGCCTCTTCGAAAACAATCTCGTAGCGCGCATCTCCGCTGCCTTCATGCTTGCCAACGTATCGATAACCATAGGGTGCCCCGCTGAGAACATTGATCAAACCTTGTTTTGCACCCTGCAATTTGCCGCGGCGTACACGTTCTATGATCTTGGCTCGCTCGTATTCAGCCATCATGCCTTGCACCTGCAAGAGCAAGTCATCCTCTGGTGTTTTCCCAATCTCCCGATTAACGAAAACGACCTTGGCTCCCAACTTCTGAAATTCGTCCATCAGCACGATCTGATAAGCATACTTTCTCGCCAAACGATCAGGTGAATGCACATATACGCAATCAACTATTCCGTTGAAAACGCTGTCACGCAGCCGCTCCAATGCCGGCCTCACCAGAGTGGCACCGCTGTACCCATCATCGATGAATTTCAAAGCCTCTGGCGGCGCCGGCAGCCCATCAGCTGCAATCCTATCGAGCACCGCGCTTATTTGACTGCGGATTGTTCCTGCATCTGCCTGTTGTTCTGAAGAAACACGGGCGTACAACGCCACACCGTTTGCCACTTAAATTACCGTCCTTTCGCTTACAGAATTGTTCAGTTCGTCACTTTCGTTCCTCTTCGTGCGCCTCCTTGTGAGCACTGGTTGAACAAGCGGAAGTGCCAGCTCATACGCACTTGCTAGACACTCGTCAGAAAGCCTGTTTGGCTCGTAACTTATAACTCCTCTTAACGTCTTATCCCCTCTCCGTGCTGGTTTCCTCAATCTATCGTCCTTTCTCGAACCTCTTGAAGCCTGCTCCATACGGCGTCCGCAGCTGACTCCGGCTCACCGTTTGCACATACTCTATCACGAAGTTTGCAACATTGTTGGTAGCGCTATTAGCCCCATCCTCAGCAATATTTTTCTGCACCATGTGTTTGACATGTGGATGGCGGAAAGGTATCCAGGTATACCG
>SBAT01000205.1 GCA_005240105.1 Chloroflexota bacterium | reverse complement strand
GTTTCTTGGTGCCCGAGCGACCGGAACACACCCGTTCCCATCCCGAACACGAAGGTAAAGACGGTCAGCAGCGACAATACTTGGTGGGAGACCGCCTGGAAAAATAGCCCGGTGCCAGGATTTGTGAAGAGAGCCAGTGAATAACTGGCTCTCTTCCGTTTTTATTGCTATATGACAGTGACGGTTGATGTGCTGTGCACGCAGCACTACTTAGCTATGATCGAGAACTGGACAATTGAGTCACGGAGTCGTCCTGGAGGAAGCGAGTAGCAGCGTATATGTCCCTCACAGTTAACTGCAAATTTTCCTTTGCCAAAGTCCGCGAGATCCAAAGAACCGCTGTTGTTGTATCTAGCAATGTAGTCGTAATCTGTTCTCGACAGCCAAGTCTTACCTCTCGATCGAATGACAAGATCAGGTGTTGATGTGGAAAACCTATGACAGGCTTGTTCATCTAGACCAATCAGGGTCACTCCCGGCAAATCTAGTTTCTCATTCACACTATCCTTGAACTGTTTGTATTCTTTCCCGTGAAAAAAATGTTGTGCCTTGAATATTCCGACGCAAACCGGCAAGCCTGTCCGATGCAAACCAGCAAGTGAATCCGAAACCAAACCGGCCACCAAATCCGAGGCAAACCAGCAACCCTGCCAAGTGGGCCGCGTTGCAATTTTGTAATCGTTAAGAGTTGAAGATGGCGCTGGATACCCCCCAGTTGTCACCCTGTCTTTGTTGAAGAGACGGAGGTGTCAATGTCAAACCGGAGGATATCCATGCGTAGGATACGCGAAACGCTGCGACTTTTTTGGGGTTGCGGCATGAGTCAAAACAAAATTCACGAAAGCTGCTCAATTTCCAGGTGGACAGTAGGCGAATACATCAGCCGGGCACGGGCGGCGGGGCTCTCATGGCCGTTGCCGGAGGATTTAGACGACGCAGCATTGGAGAAGTTGTTATTTCCGCCGAAGCCGGTAATTAGTAAAGGACAGCGTGGTATTCCTGATTGGAACTATATTGATCAACAACTTTGCCACAAAGGCGTGACGCTGCGCCTTTTGTGGGAAGAGTACATTGAGCAGAATCCGAAAGGCTATCAGCGTTCACGTTTCTGTGATCTGTACCATGAATGGCGAAAGAAAATTGATTATTCAATGCGCCAGGAACACAAGGCAGGCGAAAGAACTTTTGTTGATTTTGCCGGCAAGACAATGCCCATTGTTAATCCAAAAACCGGAGAAGTCAGGCAGGCACATATTTTCGTGGCAGCGCTTGGCGCAAGTAGCTACACGTTTGCAAAAGCATTTCCTTCAGAGGATTTGCACAGTTGGATTCGAGGATGTGTCAGTGCTTTTGAATACTTTGGTGGCGTGACAGAGCTTCTGATTCCGGACAATCCGAAAGCGGCAGTGACAAAACCATGCCGATACGAACCGGGGCTCAATGCCACGTTTCTCGACATGGCTCAACATTACGGCGTAGCCGTATTGCCTGCTCGTGTGCGCCACCCGAAGGACAAAGCAAAAGTAGAATTGTCTGTCGCTTTGGTAACGCGTTGGATTTTAGCCGCGCTTCGCAACCACACGTTTTTCAGTATTGCGCAACTCAATGAAGCAATAGAAGTACTGCTGGAGAAATTAAACACAAAGCCCTTTCAGAAAATACCTGGTTCGAGGTATGAACGTTTTTGTGATCTGGACAAGCCCGTTTTAAAGCAGTTGCCGGTTCAGCCCTACGAATACGCGGAGTTCAAGAAGGCAAGAGTAAACATCGATTATCACATTGATGTAGATGGGCATTGGTACAGCGTTCCACATCAATTGGTACGGAGCCAGGTTGATGTTCGCATCACCGCCACAACCGTTGAAATTTTCAGTCATGGTCGTCGCGTTGCCAGTCATGTGCGCAGCAGATTGAAGGGAAGGCATTCAACAATTACAGAACACATGCCCAAATCACATCAAGCATACAAAGAGTGGAGCCCGACACGGATAATCAATTGGGCAATGGGCATCGGCAGCAACACGGCTAAGCTCGTTGAGAACATTCTGAATAGCAAGCGGCATCCCGAACAGGGTTACCGATCATGCCTGGGACTTTTGCGTCTCGGCAAAATGCATGGCAATGAACGTCTAGAACAAGCATGTGCTCGTGCACTTTCGGTGGGAGCGTACTCTTACACAAGCGTGAAATCCATATTGTCGAATAACTTGGAGCGAGCCCCATTGCCAGAGAGAGTCTCTTCTGAAGGAGCGATTGTTCATTTGAACATTCGAGGACCAAATTATTTTGTTAAATCAAAGGAGGATGACGATGTTACTACATCCGACGCTCGATAATTTGAAGGATTTGAGGCTCTTTGGAATGGCGAAAGCATTTGAATCCCAATTGCAAATGCCCGATGCGCAACAGTTGAGTTTTGAAGAAAGACTCGGGCTTCTTGTCGATCATGAACTGATAGAGAGGGAGAATCGCAGGCTGGAGACGCGATTGCGCATAGCCAAATTACGCCAGGCGGCCGCAATTGAAGATCTTGATCTCAAACAACATCGGGGGTTAGATCGTTCTGTGGTTGTTGCACTGTCATCATCACAATGGGTACAGCAGCACGAGAATCTGTTAATTACCGGTCCCACTGGCGTTGGCAAAAGCTATTTAGCTTGTGCGCTGAGTCACAAGGCTTGCCGTGATGGATACACTGCCTTGTACTTTCGAGCACCGACGCTATTTCAGAAATTGGCGATTGGCAAAGCCGACGGCCGCTACCTGAAAATGATAATGGCTATTTCCAAAAAAGATGTTTTGGTCATCGATGACTTTGCGTTGGCACCGCTCACCGATGAACATCGCCGGGATCTGCTTGAAATATTTGAAGAACGTTATGAACGCGCCTCTACTGTAATTACTAGCCAGATTCCAATCGAGCATTGGCACGAAGCAATTGGTGACCCAACTCTTGCCGATGCAATCCTTGACCGCATTATTCACAACGCCCACAAACTCTGTTTGAA
This sequence comes from Chloroflexota bacterium, assembly GCA_005240105.1. Classification (GTDB taxonomy): domain Bacteria; phylum Cyanobacteriota; class Vampirovibrionia; order Obscuribacterales; family Obscuribacteraceae; genus SBAT01. The sequence continues at coordinate 227 of SBAT01000205.1, read as the reverse complement.
AGGAGACTCTATGAGGAAAAAGAAAAAACAGGAAGGAGACCAAGATTAAAATGCCAGAGTCGCTTCGCTCCGATTACAAACTTAAGCCACTGACAAGGTTGTCGGTTTGCGTCGGATTCGGTTGCCGGTTTATCTTCGGATTTACCTGCTGGTTTGGTCGGAATACTCACTATTCACATTGAATTTCATTTCCGCAATCGGTCCCCAAACAGACAAAACACAAATAT
>SBAT01000095.1 GCA_005240105.1 Chloroflexota bacterium | reverse complement strand
GTCTCAATGAGACTGTACATCAAGGCCGCTCGATGTCCCCCGTTATCGCTGCCAGCAAATAGATAATTCGTAAGCGTCCGGGGAAACCACCGGTTGGTGATCAGTGGTGAGTTCTATTTTAGCGGTATAACGTTAGTTGCGGATGACTGAGGCGCTGGGGTTTCTATCTTTCTCAAGAAACTCGGTGATAGATTCCAGCGATGACCGTCCTCGGCAATGACGGTGACGGAGCGCTTGTTGTAACGGATTAATACTCCGGTTACTGCGCGTCCGTCTTCGCTCTGGAAACCGACGCGCTCACCGATGGAGAAGTTGAGCATCTGGCGATGGGCACGCATCTGGTGCAGAAACCGTAATCGCTCGACAACACGGCGATTCAGATCAACGAGCTCGGCTTCGGTTAGTTTGTCAATGTCGATGTTCATGGTTGTCTAGTCCTTCCTCTGTCATAACCACGCTGATGTTGATCGGCACATTATCAGCGGGGTGAGGTGTCCAATTCCACGGTAATAGTTTCTCGAGTTGATGGTCCGGTAAGGTGGGCAACCGCGTAAAGATGTCCTTGAAGTAGGCATAGGGATCGATGTGATTGAGTTTGCAAGTCTCAATGAGACTGTACATCAAGGCCGCTCGATGTCCCCCGTTATCGCTGCCAGCAAATAGATAATTCTTTCTTCCCAAGGCAACACCGCGGATTGTGCGCTCGACGGGGTTGTTATCAATGTTGACTTCACCGTGATCGAGATAAAGTCTCAAGGCTTGCCAGCGGCCCAGGGTGTAGCCTACCGCAGCCGCCAAACTACTGCGCCCCGGTAGTTGCTGCAAGGTGTTCTCTAGCCAACACTTGAAATCATCGAGTATGGGGCCTGCCCGTTGGCGCCGGAGCTGCACACGTTCCTCAGCCGGAAGCGATTTGAGTTCGGTTTCTATCCGGTAGAGCTCGGCGATATCTTTAAGGGCATGCAACGCGGTTGGTGAGCGGGTGGCTTCATAAACTTCCTTGAACTTGCGCCGGCAATGGGCCAGACAACCCGCTTCGATAATATCTTCACGCCGGATGATCGGGTTGTAACCACTGTACCCGTCTATCTGTAAAATACCGCGGAAGTTCTGGAGGAAAGCACTCGGCCATTGTTGTGCGCGGGTCGGCGCATAATCAAAGACCACCGCTTGAATAGGGTTCCAGGGACCGGTGCGGTAAGCCCAGAGATAACCTCGCTTGGTCTTCCCCGTCCCCGGCGCTAAAACCGGCACCGGTGTTTCATCGGCTTGAAGATAGGATTGACTAAGAAAGGTTCGATGCATCGCCGCGACCAACGGCTCGACCACCACGCCCAAGTAACCCACCCAACCCGCACGGGTGGATCGGGCGATGTGAATGCCTTGATTCGCATCGATGACTTCCTGACGATGTAATGGCAGATGATAAGCGTATTTCGAGACCACTACATGGGCACAGAGTCCGGGTGCTGGCAACCCCTTATCGATGACTTGCGCCGGCAACGGCGCGGTTACCACCGTTTCGCAGTGACGGCAGGTGTATTTAGGTCGAATGTGCCGATGCACGAGAAATTGCGCCGGCACATAATCGAGCTGCTCGCACACCTCTTCACCAAATTGGACCAGTGTATTCCCACAATCGCTACAGCATTTCGCTTCAAGATCATAGCGATGATCGATGCGCGGTAAATTCGCCGGCAAGGGCGAGCGCTTGGCCTGGCGTTTCGTACTCGACCGCGGCCGCTCCGGGCGGACTTGATCAAGCTTCTTTTCGGCTTCAGCAATGTCTTCATCCAAACTCATCTGCCAGAGCGTTAGTTGTGCTGAATTGATCTGCTCGGAGGAACTCCCGAAACGCCAGCGTTTCAATCGCGCCAGCTCGAAGACTAACTTCTCAATGTAAGCAGCCTTCGCTTTCAGCTCCACCGTTTGCCGCTCAATGGTGGCTTGATGTTCGTTCGATTGCCGTTCGAGGTGCTGCAGAGAATCAATCAGCGAGAGGGTCAGCGCATGTAATTCAGTGTAGGTCCGGGGAAGTGTGTCACCCTCAATGCGCATGGCGCATTGTATCACATTACTGTATGAAATATCACACTATATTAGACTCGGCACCGGACGGACCACTCGTCTGACCATCCGCCAATCCTGCCCCTGCGTCAATAAATGAAATTGCGAATAACTCATCTCCATCATCGTGTCAGAACCACCCGGCCACACAAACGTGCCCTTATCCAAGCGCCGATAGTGCATCCAAAATCCTATCCCATCGTAGCCCAATAGCTTCATCCGGTTGCCCGGCTTGTTGCGGAATACAAACCATTCTCCGCCATACGGATCGGCCAATAGAAAATGCTGCACCTTGGCGCATAACCCATCCATCCCCAGCCGCATATCCGTAGGCTCAATCGCAATCCAGATCCTCGGCGCTTTCCCCATCAACATGTCTCAAGCACGCCAATGATCTCGCGTAATACCGCACTATCAAATTTGCCCGAGATAACCACTGAGCGACCCTTGCATAACCGTAGCTCAATGGTAAAACTCTCATCCTGTCTTTTAGTTGGCACAGCTGCAGGGCTCGCCGTTTCCGGTGTTATCACCCCGGCCGACGCCTCATCGGATGGACTACGCATTGGACGAAGTACAACCGGAACAAAACCCCTAGCACCCTGCCGCTCGGCCCGTAGCGAATCTTTAAGCCGTGTACGCCATTTGGCAAACTCGTAAAAACTTAAACCCCGCATCTCACAGTAACGGCGTTGCGTCTCTCCACTCGACCGCCAGCTTAGCCAATGCGACCGCCAATACGTTTCCCGATCCTGATTCTCTGCCATCTTTTCTCTCCAGCGCGCCGACATCACAGTAGTTTGTTACCGCTGCAGATCAGAGAGTAGATGGGGTGGCCGGACGCTTACGTAAATATAAAGTTTGGACATTATTGACATTGGCAGGATGGGAATAAGAATCT
>SBAT01000434.1 GCA_005240105.1 Chloroflexota bacterium | reverse complement strand
CGTTTGTAAGCTGCCAAAGTGTTGGCGGAAAGTCCGCGCTCTGCCAGTAAATACTGCAGATAATTTTTGAGCTCAACATCACCGATATTCATGGACTTTCTATAGTAGCCCAAAAATATATACAAGCAATATGCAATTTTGAAAATACTAGATACTGGGAACCGGGTGGGCTGTTGCTTTTGGTTGCGACGGCAGCCAGCCAAAAGACTTGACGATGGACTTGGCAATTGTTGATGGTTGGTTTGATGGTGCCACCACATGGAAAGAAAATGCCTGTGGTTTATCGGACGCAATGTCGCCTATGAGCGGTAATGTTGGCATGCCGTCAAACTCGTGCAAAATTACTGTGTCCAGAAGAGTGCTCTGAAGGTATGCCGGTACGTTTTGAATTCATCAGGTGACCATCATAGATCATGAATCACTCGTGGAGGAAAAGCGGCCCGCAAGGCATTGAGTACAGAAAGAATGTCTATGACTTCCTGGATAATGGCGCCACTCACGGGACTTAAATGTCCGGTAGATGCGAAGAACATTCCGATGGCGCTCAGCGCCATGCCGCCGACTGCGCTCTGGATAGCTATCAGTCGCATTCGGCGACTGATGTGCATGAACTCGTCTACTTTCTCAAGAGAGTTATCCATAATGACGACGCCTGCCGCTTCCGCGGTCACGTCGCTGTTCTGCCCGATTGCCATTCCGACAGTAGCAGCCATCATAGATGGTGCGTCGTTAATGCCGTCTCCTACGTAGAGCGTCTTGGACTCGAGTGTTTCCTTGCGGACTATGGCGAGCTTTTCTTCTGGACTCTGCTGGGCGAAGATTTCGGTTATTCCTACCAACTCGGCAAGGTAGCGAACCTCAGACTCACGATCTCCTGACACGATCATTACACGCGAAAAGTCATGCTTGGGTCTGAGGTGACTTACAAAGGAGCGGCTTTCGGCACGTGGTGCATCTCGAAAGCGAAAAGTTGCTGCGTACTTTCCATCAATCACCACAAGGCATTCGAGCCCACCTGTGACCGGAGGAAGCTTATCTCCACCGGTCACCTGTTGTGTTCCGAGCTGCTTGCGGCTGGTGATTTGCACCAGGCGTCCGGATACGGTCCCGCGCAACCCCTTTCCGGGTGGCTCGCTAACCTCGGTGCACTCAGGCACCACTATCCCCTCCGACTTCGCCGCGGCTAGAATCGCGCGCGCCAGAGGATGTTTCGAGTAACCCTCCAGGCTGGCCACCAGTGTCAGCACTTCTTTTTTCTCAAAGCTCGGTGCTATTAGTTGTTCGGTAAGCTTCGGCTCGCCATAAGTCAACGTCCCGGTCTTGTCGAAAATCGCGGTTCGACACTCGGCGATTTGTTCGAGCACAACGGGACTCTTGACGATAATTGCTCGGCGGGCGCAAAGGGAGATCGAGCCGATGATTGCTATTGGTATTGCAATGAGTAACGGGCAAGGCGTGGCGATAACCAGAACAGCAAGGAAGCGAATGGGGTCTCCACTAACAGCCCAGGCGAAGGACGCTACCGTCAGTGCCAAAGGAGTGTAAATCGCGCCCAATCGATCACCGAGACGTCGCAATTGTGGTTTTTTGTCCTCGGACTCGCGCATAACTTCCATGATCTTCGCATAACGCGAATCGGCCACGCACTTGGTCGTGCGAATTGTGAGAGCTGATTCTCCGTTTATGGCTCCCGAGATCACGGTCGAGCCGGAGGTTTTGGTAATCTGGAAAGGCTCGCCAGTCAGGTAAGATTCGTCCATCACGCCATGTCCGTCTATCACAACACCGTCTGCCGGGCAAATGTCGTGTGGGTAGACCACGAGCGTGTCGCCCACGACAACGTCCTTAAGAGCGACATCGATGATTTCAAGTTCCTGTTTGCGGTGGGCGATTGAGGGCATGCGTTTGGCTAGAGCGGCCAATACCGAGGAGGCGCTGCGCAACGCGTAGTTTTCTAACGCTTCACCTCCAGCGAGCATTAATACAATAATTGAGCCAGCCAAGTATTCGCCTAGTACGACAGAGGTAATAATGGAAATGCCGCCCAACAGGTCGGAACCGAATTCTCGCTTTAGGAGCTTTCGGGCAAGGTCATAGAGAAGCGGTAAACCGCCTACAACAAGCGTGGCTAGCAAGGGAATCTGATAATCGTCGGATTTGACGTGGAATCCGAAGCGGAGCGACAGATGCAAAATAATTGCAATCACCGAAAGAACAGCGATTATCGTTGACTTTTGCTGCCAGAGACCGGAAAAGGAATTCCACGACCCATGTGCTAAAGACCATTTGAGTAGGGAACTTGTTGCTATAAGTCGCATCTAACCCAGTCTATTACCGAGAAGATTATTTAGCAACGGCTTTAACAAGTCAGGGATCTTTGAGACTGGCGCGAGGGTTATTTATGTCAGAACTGTCTAATTCCACATTTTGTCAGCAAATAACTCCTGCTGAGTTAGCCGGACAAGAGGGACAGACCGTGCTTCTGGATGTCCGCAGTCCGATAGAATTTGAGACCGAACACATTCATAATTCCATTAACGTTCCGCTGAGCGAGCTTGAAGCCCATTGTGAAGAAATTCCGCGCCAAGGTCAGCTCGTAGTAATTTGTAGATCGGGCAAAAGAGCTGAACGTGGGGCATATACCCTGTCAGGCAAAGGTTTCCAGCCGAAAGTGCTGGAAGGCGGACTGCTTGCATGGCGTAAAGCCGGGCTGCCAGTCAAGGAAGGCAAGAAAATGCTTCCTATTGAGAGGCAGATTCAATTGATTGTTGGTATTGGTGTTTTGACAGGCATTGTTTTAGCGGTTTTTGTCAACCCATGGTTTCTCATCATTCCAGGATTTTTTGCGACAGGGCTTACCTTTGCCGGTCTCTCTGGAACATGCGCTCTAGGGATTATGTTGGGGCATGCTCCATGGAACAAGTTAGAGAATCGCTCCGTCCCCCAGAAGGGCCGCAAAACCGATTGTTGCTCTTAGTAAACGGAGTGTGACTTGATTCGATGGTTGGAGGTCATGTATGTTTTTTAAACAGTTTTATCTAGGTTGCCTGGCTCATGGTTCCTATCTACTCGGCTCAAACGGTGAAGCCGTTGTTATCGACCCGCAGAGAGACGTTGATCAGTATATTGAGGAGGCAACGGCGCAGAACCTTACAATTAAGTACGTCATAGAAACACACCTCCATGCCGACTTTGTCAGCGGGCATAGAGAGCTTGCCGAAAGAACCGGTGCGCAGATTGTTTTTGGCGAAAAGGCTAAAGTGACATTCCCTCACATAGCCACCAGTGATGGTGACCTTTTGAAAGTTGGCAAGTTGGAACTGAAGACAATTGAAACACCAGGTCACACACCTGAAAGCATTTGCATTCTCGTCAGAGATACAGAAGATAAGCGCACTCCGGAAAGACTATTCACAGGTGACACTCTTTTTATTGGAGACGTGGGACGTCCTGATCTTGTGGCTGTTAAAGGTTATACGGCACAGGAAATGGCCGGCTTTATGTTTGAGAGTCTGCACAACAAGTTGCTTAATCTGGACGATGCCGTTGAAGTCTATCCAGCCCACGGAGCTGGCTCTCTTTGCGGCAAACATCTATCTGATGAAAAATCATCGACTATTGGTCGTGAGAAGCAGTTCAACTACGCGTTAAAGCCCATGTCTAGAGAGACTTTTATACAAATGATGACAACAGATCTGCCGGAGGTGCCCGCCTATTTCCCCAAGGATGCGGAGATTAATCGACAAGGAGCCGTACCGTTGGGCACGATTGTGACACCACTACCTTTAAAAGCTGCGGAAGTGGCAAGAGAAATGCAGAGTGGATCACTTGTGCTCGACGTTCGCAGTGCAGTGGAATATGCAGGCGGACATATCAAAGGTTCGTTAAATATCGGACTTGGCGGGCAGTTTGCCTCATGGGCCGGTACGCTCATAAAGATCGGCACCCCTATCATTCTTCTGGCAAGCGATCTAGCCAGTATTGACGAGGCAGTTATGAGGCTTGCCCGCGTTGGTTTTGAGACTGCTGTTGGTTATGTGGAAAACGGCATTCAAGGTTGGAGCAATGCCGGCTTCGAAGTTATTCAGTCACTGGTAGTCACTGTGGACGAACTGAAGCGTATGCTCGAAGAAGGTGATGAGCTTGCAGTTATTGATGTTCGCAGAGCTGGGGAATTCGAGAATGGACACGTGCCGAATGCAATAAATATACCGTTAGCAAATTTACCTGAGCGTCTATCTGTGTTACCTGCAGGCAGGCTGGCACTTATTTGCGCCAGCGGATATCGGTCGACAATGGCGATGGGAATCCTTGATCGAAACGGATTGATGGCTTCTATGAATGTTGTTGGCGGAACCAATGCCTGGAAAGGTGCTGGCTATGAAGTTGCGACCGAACAGCCAGAGGTGAACGAACAAACAGCTGCCTGATGTTAAGGAACCAGTGCAAAAAGCGTTTTAGGAGAGCGATTATGAGCGACTCGATAAAAGTATCAAAAGGAAAAGGAGGGAAAACCCCATGGACGGCATGATCTGGCTATTTGGATTTATTGTGTTCTACTTTGCGATGCAACTCTGGATACTGCCGAAGCTCGGCATACCTACTTGTATGTCGCGGAACTGCTCGGTTGAGCAGAAGAATGCAACACCGCTTCAGCAAGAGAAGCAAGAACCTATCAAGCATGGCGAACCAGGCAAAAGCAATTAGATCAATGTATTTGACGCTCCTGGACGTACACTGACAGTACTAAGCTTAAGTAGCGCACTCTTGCAGATTTTCTAGAGCCTAGAGCAAATGCTTTATATACTCGGTACTGGGTGGGCCGTTGCTTTTGGTTGCGACGGTAGCCAGCCGAATGACTTGACGATGGACTTGGCAATCGTCGATGGTTCGTTCGACGGTGCCACCACATGGAAAGAAAATGCGCGTGGTTTATCGGACGCAATGTCGCCTATTAGCGGTAATGTGGGCATGCCGTCAAACTTGTGCAAGGTCACTGTGTCCAAAAGTCTTTGGATGGTTATGTTGCGCGATATTTGACCGATTTTGCCGCCTATGACGCTGGAGAATACGCGTGGAACATTGCCGGCAATGGAAAGCTTTATGTGTTCGTTTGGCAAGTCAATGACGCCATCACCCCAGAGGCGCATGTCGTCTCCGGTGTAGCGCAGCTCTTCAAAATCAATAACGCCATTTTTAATATCAAAGACACCGAAGAATTTTTTGAATTCACCAGTTCTTACAGGCACAACACTCTGCAGAAGATTGTTCAAGTTGAAACCGAGAAGTCCTTGAGCAAGCAAGTTGGCTTGCGTGATTTTAGCTTGCAGGCTGCCAAAGCGAGTCACCTTGCCGTTGGCAATGGTTATTTCGCCGGAGCCGTTCAAGTGCTTGAGGAATTCTTTGTTGTTGCCGAAGATGCTTTCCAAAATAATATGACCGGAGGCAATGCCTGTAATCTCATCCTTGTTGCCTGTGAGCTGGTGGAAGAATTTGTTGATGTCTATTTTGGATAATTTAGTATCGACAAGCAATTTGCCTGTAAATGGTTCAAAACTGCCGCGCATGTTGAGCGAGCCATTGGCTAGTTTTGCGCTTAGTGCCGGTATGACCAAGAGCCAGGATTCGTTGTTGTGTCTTCCAGGCGTGCCTGCTTGAGCTATTTCTGCTTCAATATCATGGGCATCGATACGACCAATTTTTGCTTTTTCTACAGCGAGAGAGGCAGTAGATGCTTTCTCTTGAGCAGTTAGAGTTTCCGGATCGTAGGCAAACAATTGCCAGCCTGGTGACTTAATTGAACCTGTAGCATTGGCAAGACTTAAAAGCGGCAGGTCCATGTCTTTGAAATTTAGGTTCCCGGAAATCCTCAGGTTATCTAGGGAGCCCGACAGAGTTATCGTCCCTTGCAAATGACCGTGAGTGCCCCTGATAGCCCTTTCAAGCTTGGTCAAGGTCTTGTCGTTGAGAGACAGCGACTTTGTAATGCCGTGGGCATTGAAACCTTGATCAGTCTCAATGGTTGTTTCAAATTCCAGGCCCCTGAATTTGCCGTAGCCATGCATCTTTGAGTTGCCCAAGTGGATCTCGAAGTCTTTGATGTCGGCTGTGGCCGCACCTTCTTCACCAACTTTCATCATGGCGATATTGCTGCTTACATGAATTGCTTCGCCACGTGGTTTTAGCCAAGTTAAGTGCTTATTGCTAATCTTGAAATCACCGTCCGGACGGACATGAGTCTCTATGTGCACCTGGCAGGCAGCACCATCGCCGTTGGCATCAATGGTCAGTCCGACCGGAGCTTCTGATGTGACACTAATTTGGTTCGGACGACTTGGACCATCCCAATTGGAGATAAGCGGCAAGAAGTCCTGCGGGAAAGCATTGGTTTTGACTGAAGCCGCCCAATGAGGGGTCGGACTTTGGTGATCGACTAGCTGTCCACTTATGGTGCAGCGGCTGCGGCCAACCATTGCCGTTGCATTTTCTAAGAGGATTTTGTCGCGTGAGACAGCAAGCTTGCCGGAAAATTCTTCTACTGTTTGCCCATAAAGTTTGCACCCAACTTCAGACAAAGTTGCCTCTCCATTGAGGTTGTTTTCGTGTTCCAGCCATTCTAGATTGCCTGATAGATTACCTCTCAATTCAGAGATGTGGTATTGATCTAGCAATTGTCTGTAGGCGCGCTCGGCAAAGGAAGAATCAGGCAGGGATTTTAGGACTGAATCTAATTCCTCAAGACGCAGAGATGGACTGCTTACTTTTATAAATTGAAGGCTTGCAGGGTCCTGCCAGTCGTCTGTTTTCAGTGAGACGTCTACATGGTTGACACCAGTTGTGACTTTCAAATTGGTGAGAGACAGAGCATTGCCTTTGAGATCAACCTGGCCATCAACAATCTGCACTACAGTTGTCGGCCCGGCCATCAGCTTGATTTTGTCTGGAATGGCGTGGAAACTCAAATGTGGCTTTTCTAGTGATCCGGACAAACTTGCAGTTACTTCCTTTATGTTGCCGGTTGGTTTGAAATCAGCCAGTACCTTAGGCAATGGGACATTGAATATTTGCAGTGCCTTCATCAGCTTTGCTAAGTCGGTATGCGAGGCTTTGATGTTGACGTTGGTTGTACCGTGCATTTTGCCAATGGGCAGTTTGCCATCCATGCTTAACGGACCGCCGGCTAGCTGTCCACGTAAATTGTTGAATGATAGGTACTTATTATCAAAAGTCAGGCGCCCATTTAAATTACTCACAAGTGGCTGGCCATCAGCATATGAAACGCTGACGTTTTTAAAAACTATGCTGCCTGTAGTTTTGATTTTTTTGTTCTGAGAATCAACCTGGCCATCAATGTCGGCAAAGCCGGCTAATTCCAATTCCGGCAATTTTGCTTTCAAATGATGTTCGTGCTTCAGGCTTTCCATAACGCCGGCTAGAGGAAATTGCAGAGCGGCAAATTTGATCGATGACTCGTGTGTATCTGTATCAAGAAATCCTGAGACAGTAACATCTGAGTTGTTGATGTTCAGGCGTGCTTTAGGCAGCTCTATTCTGTTGGAACCTGTAGTTACAATCTGTCCGGTGAGATTAGCCTTGGCGTCTTTGCCCAGGAATCCGGCAAATGGGGTGTTGGCGAGTATTTCTTGAATCTGCTTGCTCTTGGGATTGAGCTTAACGGTGAATTCAATTTTCGCTTCCGGCTCTTTGCCCACTCCTTTAGCGTGCAGATCAAAAGCATATTTTTTATTTAGTCCAATCGTGCCTTTTTTAAGGGCTAAAACGTGTCTGGCAAACAGGCGGGCAATCGGACCAAGTGTGCCGTCTGCATCGCCACCAAATGCTGCCGAATGTCCTCTCCAGTTATCTAGTTCGCCTCGGGAGTTAAAAGTTAGATCGCCAACATTGACGGAAATGTCTTTCCAGATAGCTTTCTGCGTATCGACGAAGAGCTTGCCTTGCCCGGTTGTGGCAGGAAGGCGTTCGGCTTTTGGACCCGTGCCTGCCTTTATTCCCCAGATAGAAAATTTGGTGTCTAGTTCGACAAGTTTGGACAGACTTCCGTCTAGTTTTATGTCCAGGTCGACCAAGGCATCGTCTATAGGCTTGATGCGTACAATTGGTCCGAGGTCGCGTGGCTTCAAGTCTTCTACGGAAAACTGGAAATTGTAATGGCTTGTCTCCCATTCATGCATGGCTCCATTGCCCACGCCTGTCAGATTGACCTTGGTCCTGTAGCCTGGTCTGGGCAATTCGTAGGACAGATGCAGCGGCCAGCGCTTGCCCTTCTTGGGCAATACAAATGTCAGCTCGACATTTTCCAGATCCATGGGCGCAATTAGTTTGTCCTCTTTGCGGTTAACGAGAACCAGCGGCTGCGAAAAATCACGGAAGTGAATGCGACCTTGCTTTATTTCGGCAAGATGGAGGTCGATAACGGCATCCAAAAGGTCAGTAAAATTCCAGCGCCCATTACCTAAGTAAATAGCCCAAAGCTCGGGCTCCCTGAATTTCAAATAGCGGAATTCCAACTTGCCTTGCAGGAGCGGTGTAAAAGCAATACCTATCTCGCTTTGCTTGGTCGTCAATAAAGGTAAGTTGTCATGTTCGACAAGGCTTAGTTTGTCTGTCGAAATGGCCAGTCCGCTGAAGCCAAACTGCCACTTGAGTTTCCCCAGGTGGACTTTACGGTGCAATACATCGGCCAGCATCTTGGATATGTGCGGCTTGGCCCAGTTGATGTCTACCGAGACGGCCACTACAACCAGGATGACCACGGAGATAAGCCATCCGGTCAAGAATTGGGCAACTATGGCGAGATACTGCGCCTTTCTGGGACGCTCATCTATTGCTCTGCCTTTAGGGGCTTCCTTGAGGGTGTTTTTTATCACGAACTGTCCCTAATCCAACTACAGAGTTGGACTGCCATTTGTTCCGCCAGGTTCCCTATTGAAGCTAATTAGCTGTCTGAAACCCTAACAGAGATTAGCCGCTTCTCCTTTACGGAGGTCGCCTAGCTGCACAGGCTATCACACTCAATAACAGCCGCCAAGTGGTGGATTTACCATTTACCCGGGTAAGATTTAATTGAGGAGAGCGATTTCCTTGGTATTGCTTGATTATCGGGCACAGAAATAGATTAAATGACTGAAAATTCGTCACGCGAAGAATTGGACAAGAGATGTTATCCCATCTTTGAAAGGTTGATGTCCGAGCTATTGGATCGCTACCGTAACTGGCTGGTTGTTATCGAACCGGAATCGCAAGAGTATTTTCTTGGACAAGATGATTTGGAAGTCTTAGCTCGAGCCAGGAAAAAGCATCCATCAGGATTGTTTTTTGCCTACAGGCTAAGTGAAAATCCTGCTGTAGATTACCTCTGTTAGACGGCTCTGAAAGAGAATTGGAGATATCGTGCAAGCAACCGTTGTGAATGGGCGAATTGATGAGCAAGGACAAGTCCTACTGCCTGTTAGTTTGGTTGCCTCTGACGGCTTTGAAGTTGAGGTAGAAGCTCATCTTTCGCTCGAGTTTGATGGCGCGTTAGCTGTTGATGAGGCACTAGCCCACGAATTAGGCTGGCGTTGTTTAGGAGCCAGGCGGGTAGTGCTTGGTGAACAGACTCACCTCATGGACCACTATATAGGCATGGTCGCTCTAGGTAGCGACTTGCAAAACATGGTTGTCTTAGGTGGGATTGCCAAACCTGCACTTATAGGCAAAAGACTTTTGTCCGGTCGTAAACTAAGTTTGGACTTCGTTTCCGGCAAAGTTGTTTTGGAATAGTGTGTTTAGTAATTTGAAATGGCGTCTTGTGTTTGGCAGCGACCGATCATTTCTACGGGTTGCCTGCTTCTTTGTACATAGACCGCTTCTAATTTCTCGTGCTTGCAAGTTCCAATGCCGCTTAAGTCAACGTTATACGGCAATACTTCCGGGTTGAATTCTATGCGATGGGGCATGCCACCATCGTGATCGTAAAAGGTGCCTGATAGTTTGTAGTAATGGGGCAAAATCATTTCTACTTTCGGATTTATGAAGTAGCCTGCAATCTCGCCAGCAGGGGTAAGGACGACAATTTTCAGATCGGTCATTTTTAGATCGTTCATGTTTGATGGATTCCTTATTGGGTTACCTGGTCTTTTCCAATTGAGAAAGATTCTCAATTCAGACTCTTCTCAAAGCCTCTAAGTATCTGATTTTCAGAGCAATTCTAAATCTAGTTGGATCATCTATGTTTTACGGCGCAAATATGTTAAGAATTGAGTGATTCAGTTTGAACTATGTCGACCAACGAAACTGAAGGTGATTTAGTAGAAATGGTCGAGCGAAGATGTTCGAAGTTACTAGTTAAATGAGGAGAACCAGATGTCCTATACCATTGTTGCTGACCTTTGCGAAGGCGTTGGCGATTGCATTCCAGTATGTCCAGTAGAGTGCATTCATTGGGCAGAAGGCAAAACCAATACTAAGGGCACAAAGTTCACTTATATTGATGATGCGACCTGCATCGATTGCGGCGCTTGCTTGTCAGTTTGCCCAATTGAAGGCGCAATTCTTGACGAGTGGAAGCCAGAGCTTCAGAAGTCCTAAATTTCCTTAACGAATTGCCTGGTAATTTAGCTAGGTAAAGGAATTTGTAGCAAAAAGCTGCCTGTCAGGGCAGCTTTTTCTATGTCCTGGGATTTGGTCAAAGTCCATAAATGTCGTTCTGGCGGTATTTTGAAGGCCATGGCTAATTAACGGCTAGCAAGCTATACAAAAACTAAGCAAAATGAGGGTTGTCAGTCTCCGAAAAGGCTCGTCCAGCCTAGGATCTGTGATATCATTGTGCGTCAAACTAAGTTATCGATAAATACTCAAACGGATATAGAAAAGACATGTCACCAGTTCAAGAAAAGAAAGTACAAGTTGTCGAATCGCACCGCATCCATGCGAAGGACACAGGCTCGCCGGAAGTGCAGATTGCTCTTTTGACCGAGCGCATCACTCAATTGACCGAGCACTTGCGTACACACAGCAAGGACTTCCACAGCCGCCGTGGGCTGCTGATGATGGTCGGCAAAAGACGCAGACTATTGCGTTACCTGAACCACGAAAGTCCTGAGCGTTATCACGCAATTATCGAAAAGCTTGGTTTAAGAAGGTAATTTCAAGAAGGCAGGGGCTTCGGCTTCTGCCTCCTTAGTTTCATGGGCAAGTAAGCCCAAAGAGTCCTATGTAGGCTCATATAGCAAAGCGAAGGCGAAGTAGCCGGAGCAATGCACGGAAGAAGCTGAGCAAGAGCGGCGAACCCGGTCGCCGCGAAGCGAAGAAGGGTTGCCGGAAGGCAAGCGAAGGCGAAGTAAAACGGAGCCGGAGCAATGCAAGGAAGAAGCTGAGTAAGAGCGGCGATGAGCCGGTCGCCGCGAAGCGAAGAAGGGTTGCCGGAAGGCAAGCGAAGGCGAAGTAAAACGGAGCCGGAGCGTTACAAAAGAGAAGGAAAGAAAAAGTGCAAACGGAATTATTACAAGGCGTTAGAGAAACAAGCCTGCAAATTGACGGCAAGACAGTAACAATTAGAACCGGACGCTTGGCTAAACAAGCAAGCGGAGCCTGCGAAATTTCATGTGAAGGAACATTTGTTCTGGTCTCTTGTACCGAATCAAGGAACGTCAGAGAAGGGATTGATTACTTCCCATTATTGGTTGACTACGAAGAGAAGCTTTATGCTGTCGGCCGCGTTCCTGGAAGCTTTGGCCGCCGCGAAGCAAAGCCTTCCGACAAAGCTATTTTGATTAGCCGTCTTATCGACAGACCAATAAGACCGTTATTTAAAGAAGGCTACAGACAAGATGTGCAAATTGTAGCGACTGCAATGTCTTGTGACGGTGAAAACCCACCGGATACACTGGCCATGCTCGGAGCTTCTATTGCTCTTGAAATAGCCGGGCTGCCTTTCGCCGGACCGATTGGCGCAGTGCGCGTCGGACGTGTGGACGGCAAGATGGTAGCCAATCCAACTTATGCCCAAATGGACGAATCAGACATTGATTTGGTTGTTGCAGGCACTGAATCATCAATCATGATGGTCGAAGCCGGCTGTAATTTGGTCTCTGAAAAGGACATCCTTGCTGCCATTGATTATGCTCACCAGCAAATCAAGAAACAAGTTGAAATGCAGAGAAGCTTCGTTGCCGAATTAGGTGTGAAGAAAAAGGAATTTATTGCTGCGGATAAAAATGACCGATTGGTGAGCCTCATAAAAGAGAAAGCAACTGGCAAGTTGAAAGAGTCCATGAACGGTGTTAAGGACAAAGCTACTCGTCAAAGATTGCTTGATGAAGCTACTGCATTAGTCGAAGAATCACTTGAGCAGTTGGCTGAAGATGATGAGCTAAGACAATTTGCTGCTAAGAAATTAGATGAATATCTGGAGCTTGAAGAAGCAGAATTGATGCGTGCCCAAGTACTTGATTCAGGCGTTCGTGCAGACGGCAGACGTTGTGATGAAATTCGCCCGATTACAGTGGAAGCGGGCATCTTGCCACGCACTCATGGTACCGGTTTGTTCACTCGTGGAACAACACAGGTGCTGTCCATCGCAACATTGGGTACAGGCGGTGATGCGCAAAGATTGGATTCAATTGATCCACAAAAAGAAAAGACCTACATGCATCACTACAATTTCCCAGGATTTTCCGTTGGTGAAGTTAAGCCAAGCCGTGGTCCAGGCCGTCGTGAAATTGGTCATGGTGCTCTAGCTGAACGTGCCCTGATTCCAGTTTTGCCAGCTAAGGAAGATTTCCCTTACGTCATGCGCGTAGTCTCTGAAGTACTGGAATCTAATGGTTCTACATCAATGGCTTCAACCTGTGGTTCAACAATGTCCTTAATGGATGCTGGTGTACCAATTAAGGCTATTGTTGGCGGCATTGCTATGGGTCTTGTTCTGGAAGGAGATCGCTTTGCTATCTTGTCCGACATCCAAGGACTGGAAGACTTCTTAGGCGATATGGACTTTAAGGTAACTGGTAGCAAGGAAGGTATCACAGCCTTGCAGATGGATATCAAAATTGAAGGTATCTCGCTTGAAATTATGCGAGTGGCACTAGAACAAGCACGCAAGGGACGCATTCATATTATTGAGAAAATGGAATCCTGCTTGTCTGAGCCACGTGCTGAACTTTCACGTTGGGCACCAAGAATCTTGACTCTGCATATTGATCCGGCAGATATCGGCACGGTCATTGGACCTGGCGGTAAGATGATCCGCCGGATCATTGAAGAAACCGGTGCCACGATTGATATTTCTGACGACGGTACTGTTTTGATAGGTTCAGTTGAAGCTGAAGGTGGCGAAGCTGCCCGCGACTGGATTACAAAACTGGTGAAGCGCGTGGAAGTCGGCGGCATATATGAAGGTAACGTGACAAGAATAATTGCCATGGGCGCCTTTGTAGAAATCCTGCCAGGCAAGGAAGGCATGGTTCATATTTCACAACTGGAAAATCGCCGAGTCGAAAAGGTAGAGGATGTTGTGTCAGTTGGGCAGAAAGTACTTGTAAAGGTGCGCGAAATTGACGAGCGTGGCAGGGTCAACCTGACCATGAAAGGGATAAGCCCGGAAGAGCGTGCAGAACGCGAGCAATAGAACCAGCCTCTTCAAAGGCAGATATTTTATCTGCCTCTCTTGCTTGCTTGTCACTCTTAGTCTTCTAGAGTCGGTCAATGACCCGACTCTTGCTCGGACTCGCACTTCTAGAACTACCACCAGGAAGAAAGTTAGAACTCCAGGCAAGCCCGCCAAAGCGAAAGCAACTGAGTCCTCAGCTGATACATCAAAGCAGTATTTCCAAGACATCAGTAATTTGGAAAGAGCCTATGCCTTATATGATCGTGGGTTGAATGAATACATTGTGGGAGATTTTGGGCTGGCCGCTGATCACTTAAGTGCAGCTGCACAAATTTTCTCAGCCACCTATGGTCAGAATTTGCCGCAGCAAGAGACTTTCTTTTATGACTTGGCTCTGGCTCAAGAAGGTGCAGGTAATCTTGATGGCTCAATCGAGTCTTATAACAAGTCTCTTTCCCATGGTGGATTTTTTGACGGTTATTTAGGGCTTGCGCAGTTGTATGGACGTATGGGCAATTGGTCTGACGGTGCCGTTACTTGTCGTCGAGCACTTGATTTGAGACCGGATGATCCAAGAGCCAATCTTATTTATGGATTGATATTGGAAAAACAAGGAAGATTAGCCGACGCTGCCAAATTCAAAGCAAAGGCCAAAGATTTCGTTAGTACATTTGGACTTTCCGGTGTTAAAAACACAGCTGATAAAGACTCAACTGTCCCCGAAAGACAAGTAACCAATCCAGCCGAAGATAATTTGCCAGGCGTTGGAGCAAAGGATTTGGAATTGCCATAAAGCAAAGAGGCAGGTTTGCACCTGCCTCTTTAAAGAAAAACTGAATAGCAGCCTTATTTTTTGGCTACTCTTTCTTTGAATTCCTTACCGGCTGAGAATGCTGGTACTTTCTTTGCTGGCACTTTGATTTTTTGGCCAGGCTTTTGCGGGTTGTTTGTTTCGCGTGCTTGGCGCTCACGACGCTCAAATGTACCGAAACCAACCAATGTTACGCGATCGCCCTTGGAGACGATTTCGGCAACCACATCGCAGAATGCAGCAAGCATTTCTTCGACGGCTTTCTTGGTGTTATTTGTGCGGGCGGCTACTTCGGCAGCAAGTTCTGCTTTGTTCACTGAGATTCCTCCTGTCCGTCACGGACTTCAATCGAGTTAAACCACGTAAGAGGCTAGAATAGCGCACCCAGTGAGGCTTCGGCAAGGGTTAGCGCATAAAATGTGCCACTTGATAAAGAATTGCAAATGCCCGAAAGGCTCACCCATTGCCAAGAAACAGGATCTTAGGCATATGACAGCACCGGGAAAGCCTCATTCAGACTTGATCTTGGGCATTTCCTAGTGATGAAAATTTCTAAGCTCACGGACTGTGAAAGTTTGCCAAAAGTGGGAACAACTATATTACCGGAAAAGGGAGTCCAAGCCGCTTGGGAACGCCAGCATTCTCCAAAGCATCCAGCAAATCAAAACCCTTGGATTCATTTTCGATGGCCAAATTGGCTGCTCAACAAGCGGAGGAAAAGAAGGGAGCTGGCACCTTGGTTCTAGAAGTTGGGCAAATTACGCCACTGGCCGATTTCTTTGTCATTACTGGAGGTGATTCGGTTAATCAAGTAAATGCAATTGCAGATGCAATTGTCGATGCCCTAAAAGAATGTGGGCAAACACCTCTGGCCGTGGAAGGTAAGAAAGAAGGCCGCTGGGTGTTATTGGATTTTGGAGCAATTATCGTACACATACTTAAGGAACAAGAACGAAATTATTACAAGCTTGAGCAATTTTGGAATCAAGCGCTTGTGGTGGACAGAAGTAATTGGGAAAGCAGGTAAGACACATCACGTGGTTTTTAGAAAATGAGCTTTAGAACAAGACTTCAAACGTTTTCCGAGACTCGTCAGAAAATTCAGATCTGGTACGGCATGGGCTGCCACAATACGGTCACTGGGCGCGTATTGACTGTAGACCATGACCACATTGATCTGGAGACATACTCGCATGAAAGTGATGGGCAAATTCATGTAAGAAGATTGCTAGTCCCACTGCATCTTATTTTGCACATTGACATAACCTCAAGCGATGTCCTTGAAGAGGCTGATGATGAGTTCATCAAAGACGAAACTCCGACAAGGATACAACCAACAAATATTATTGATTTACCGGATGCTCCTAAAGGTTATGCAGTAAAAGTTTTATCTCAGTTGAATGCTTCCTATTCCAATCGCTTTTCACGTATGCGCTCTGGACCGGGAGGCATTTATTTTGCCGTTGATGGCAGCGTTTGGTTTGTCGACCAGTCCGGACATCTGACCGAATATGCCAGAATCCGCGGTAACAGCACAATTTCCGGCTTGTGTTTTGATCGCAAGGGCGTTTTATACGTCGCTACAATACAAGGGACGGTCTATAAAATTGATCCCAATAAGTCAGGACGTGTGCTCTCGCAAGTAGATGGTGCTCTTACAGGTGGTGGAACTTTCTTGGCTGATGTTGTTATCGGTACCAGGGAAGATGTTTTTGTCTCCAACTTCCCATCAAATACAGGCGGTATTTTTAAGATAGATCGCTTGGGTGAATATGAAGTATTGGTCGGCGGACCAGGACATGGGACGCAAGGTCTTTTAATTGATCCAGATGGATTCCTTTGGGCATTGGAACATGCAACCGGTGCTGTAATTAAGCGCTCTTTGGATGGCAGAGAAATATCGAGAGTGTCTGTTACCGAACCGGAAAGCTTTAATTTTGCCGATGGTTATGACGGCAATTTGGCCATGGATAGCTTCGCTCGCATTTATGTAACAGCGGGACGTGCCGGGACTGTATATAGGGTTAGCCGTGATGGGCGTGCTGAGACATTCTTGTCGGGTTTGGTCAACCCAACAGGCATTGCTTTTGCCGGTGATGGATCGCTGTTTGTGTTGGAAGCCGGACGTTCACGCGTATTGCGCGTCGCCGCTCTAGACAAGGCCGATAGAACTGCCTCGGCTACAGCTTTAAGCTAATGTAGCCACGCCATGAGCCGGCGTGGAAAAGGTAGCAGAATCTTCTGCGTCTTCCTTGTACAAGGTTTCAATGGTCTTCTTGTGTTTGTCGCGTACGATATTGCGGCGAATTTTCATTGAGGCTGTTAGTTCGCCTCCGTCAATAGAAAAATCGTGATTGAGGACGGCAAAGTTGCGTACTTTCTCGTAGTCGGCAAGTTTGCCTGAGCGAGCTTGTATTTCCTTGCGCAAGTATTTCTTCAATTCCGGCAGGTTAGACAACTGCTCAAAATTGACGAAGTGCCAGCCGTTGTTACGACCAAATTCGCTAACTGTCTGCTCATCCAAGGTCAAAAGGGCAACCAGCGTTTTCTTCTTGTCGCCGAATACAACAGCTTGGCTTACATGCGGTATTGTGCGCAGGACAGCTTCAATCTTCTGTGGAGCAATGTTCTTGCCGGAAGAATTGACGATGATGTCCTTCTTGCGGTCGGTTATTTTCAAATAGCCGTCGGCATCGAGTTGACCGATATCGCCTGTCTTGAAATAACCTTCGTCATCAAATACTTCCTTAGTAGCATCTTCAGCCTTGAAATAGCCTTTGAACACAGTCGGTCCCTTGGCTAAGATTTCGCCGTCTTCGGCAATCTTTATTTCTACAGAAGGTAAAGCCGTGCCTACCGTACCCGGCTTAATTCGCTGGAAGCGGTTAACGGTTAATGGTGCCGTTGTTTCGGTTAGTCCATAGCCTTCCAAAGTAGCTATGCCTACGGCGTTGAAAAATTCCAGTATTTCTTTTGATGCCGGCGCACCACCGGAAATAATGCAATTTAAGCGTCTGCCGATTTTTTCTCTGATCTTTGAAAATACCAGACGTTCAGCCAGCCAGTGCTTTGCTTTTAGAACCAGGACAGGTTGTTGGCCGTTGGATTTACAGGTAAGCATTTCCTTGCCCACTGCAATTGCCCAGTCAATAAGAGCTTTCTTGCGCGGCGGCGATGCATCAATGCCTGCTTTGACTTTGTTGTAAATGCGTTCCAAGACTCTAGGTACGACAAGGACCATGGTTGGCTGTACTTCTGCCAAGTTTTTGGCCATATGCTCAATGCCTTCAGCAAAGGCATAAACACCACCTAAATATATGCAACAAAATTCACCGCAGACACGCTCAAAGACATGTGAGAGAGGCAGATATGCCAGGTAAATATCGCGTGCTCCAACCGGAAATAAATTGGTTAAGTCATTGAGCAGGCTCATGATATTGCCGTGCGTGATCATAGCCCCCTTAGGAGTGCCTGTCGTTCCAGATGTATAGATGATTGTCGCTAGATCTTCTTCGTTCGTTTCTTGTATACGCTCATCGATCAAATTTGGCTTTTCTTCTTGCAGTTGTCTTCCCAATTCCTGCAACTCTTCTAGGCCAATTACTAGACTTCTATCTTCATCGGACAAGTTCAAATCAGAAAGCGACCGACCACGAGAAGGTGCAGTCAGCAGGATGATTTTCTTCAAGTCCTTAAGACTTTCTCTTATGGCAAGACTTCTCTTAAGCAGGCTTTCATTGGCCACAAAGAGATATTGGGCTTCTGAGTTATTGAGAATAAACTCGGCATCGGCATCAGCACAAGTTGGGTAGAGAGGGGTCGAAAAAGCGCCGTTGGAAATAATGGCCAGATCGGCTGCTACCCACAGGTGTGAGGTATTCGAAAAAATGGCTGCTGATGTCTTTGGTTCAAAACCAAGGGAAGCCAGGCCGTAAGCCATTTGCTTCACCATGCGGCTGAAGTCAGCCCAGCTCATATCACGGTAAGGACCTTTACCTTCCTTGAAACGGACAATAGGCAGGTGTCCTTGCGAAGCAGCCTGCTCGTAAAAAATGCTAGCGATATTCTGAGGCACGTTGGCTCCTCGTGTGGTGACTTATGCCGGTGGGTTTTTACCCACAGGTATTATAGCCCCGCAGGCTCAGGTCCCGATATACATGTTTACCTGAATTAGTACAGGGTAACTTGCAGCATTTAGGCCAAACGGCGATTGTGATAATAAATTTAGTCTTAAAGGCGCGCGTATGAGCCTGGCTTAATTGCTTACAGCGCTTTCTGCCAGGTTGGCGCTAACAAAATTTGTCACCTCGTCGGCCACTTCGTCGATGACTGGATCAAACAACAAATCGTGCCAGGCATCCTTAAAGTGACGTCTTTTCTTGTTTGGTGCTTCTAGTTGTTCAAAAATTTTGCTGCTGGCCTCGTTGTTTACTATGCGATCGTGACCAGAGGTGAGCATTAACAGTGGACACGGCGAAGATTTTGCATTCTTGTTTGTGCAGATGGTCAGCTTTAGAAGCTCTAAAAGCATTTTGGCAGGCAGCTTGAAGCGCCCATCCGGATCAGCATCCATGAAGGCCCTGGCTGACTCATCGCGAGCGACAAGATCTGAGCCGTAAGGCAAATCAACCAGTGAATTGGGAGAGAGAAGGGCTGTAGCTGTAGCTTTGAGACGAAAGCCTAACTTAAATGTCTCAGGGAAACCATCAAAGCCAGGCGAAAAGAGTACCAATCCCTGGGGGTGAAGTTTAGGGCCGCCGGCCATTGCCACTACGCCACCCATGCTATTGCCCATGATGAATATTGGTTTGTCTTTGTACTGACTTTTGAGATGGTTGTAGACACTGGTTAAATCATCCAGCCATTGTTCGTAACCGTGAAATGTTTGATTGGCACGCTTGCCAAAACCTACTTGATCGTAGGATATGGCAAAGAACCCTCTTACCTTAAGCCTTCTGGCAATGGCTTCGAACCAACCGCTATGAGCACCCAGTCCGTGCACTAAAAGGACAATTGCTTGGGACTCTGATGGAGTGCCCCAAGTCCTGCCGGTAATAGGACCGTTGGGTTTTTCGAGTTCAAAGAATGAACAAGTAGGTGTCAGGTTAATTTCAGCTTTCATAACAAGGCGTTATTATAACCGCAGCACCAAGAGTTTTGATATGTATCCATTAGCCGCCAAACAAAAAGCCTATTTCAAAGGGGGATTCGTCCTTCTATTAATGGTGGCTTCGGCCATTCTGTTTTTTGTTTACCAGCGGGCTCAAGATACTCCCCTGAACAAAGCTGTTAAGGATATCCGCGCAGGGAAGGCGGCTCGAGCCTTGCCTGTTTTGGAAGAACTTGCGAGAAATAATCCCGATGATCCATCTTTGTTACCCTGGCTTGCCCAGGGGTATTTAAATTGTGACCGGATTGCCGAAGGAAGGACGGCCTTAGATACAGCCTTGCATCTAAGGTTACCTGCTTACAAGCTGGCCCCGATGATACTGGCATTTTCAGACTACTACCAAAGAAAAAATGACTATTTAGAGGCAAGCAAGCTGTTTGAATTGTTAGGGCAGGCAGGACAAGACACGCAAAGCGATAACGAATTGGCTCAAGCTCGCGGACAACTTTATATAAGCTGGGCCCATTCAGAAGCAGCCAAAGGAGATCTTAAGGCGGCCATTGAGAAGTTGGAAACTGTCCTTAAGCTGCAGACAGATCTGGCTGAACCAATGAAGGCGCTTATCAACAGGCGGTTGGGTGAGTACTTCCGGGAGCTTGCCGCTAATGCTGAGCTGAAAGAACAAAATGATGAGACGGCAATTGAGCTTCTGAACAAGAGCCTTTCTTACCATGATGACCCTGTCACGAGAATGGATTTAGCTGCTATCTATGTCAGGCATAAAAAATGGGATTTAGCGGTTGAAAATTATCACCAAGTGGTGGCAACAGATCCCAATAATTTAGAAGCCCGTCACCGTCTGGTTGAACTTTATGTCATGCGTAAGGAGTATGAAAAGGCCAGAGACACTTTGGTTGAACTTACAACACAGGAAGGCAGCGTAGAAAACTTCCAATTGTTGGCTGCTCTGCAGCTAAAGTTAAACAATAAAGCAGGCGCTGTCAGAGCACTGGAAGATGCCTGTGCCATGCGTGAAGGGGATTTGACACTTTTGACAAAACTCAAAGACGTGCTTTTGTCCTGGAGCCGCGAATTGTCAGTGCACGGCAAAGTAGATGAAGCCGCCTCTGTGAAAGGACATGCCGAGCGCGTGGCCGATATGATTGCTCTGGTGTTAAAGGCCCAGGGTAAGAAAGAGGCGTCTCAAATACTTTCTGACCCGGCTGGTCCTAAGATTGCGCTTTTAAGTTCACGTATCTGGCTGGCACGTGGCAGTTTGACACCGGAAGGGGAAGTCAATATAAAAAACGTCAGTGCCAATCCAGCAACGGACTTGAGCTTGAATGTAGTTTTCTACGACAAGACAGTTAGACGTTCTTGTGGTTCAGTTAGTTTGCCTGTGGCCACTGCTAATTCTCCGGCACTGCCGCCAGGCGCGGAGCGGACTCTTTATTTTTCCTGTCCGACAACTGTTGCTCCGGATCATCAATTAGCTGTTTTGATCAGTTGGCGCGGGCATGTCTTGAAAGAATTGCCCGTTGTTAAGCATCGCTAGCATGCAATACAATGGGCGCAATGTACAAAGGAGCGGAGTGTCGGACTTAGAGCCTTGCCGGCATGAATATGTAAAAATCATCCAGCGCCGAATAAAGGGACTGGAAAGACGTCTTGTTGCCACGCGTGCATATTTGCCGGTTGGCTTTAAGCAAGCGGATTTATCACATTTGTCAGAAGGCAGTTTTTGCTTTTGTACCAAGTGCCGGGCGCGCTTATTCCCCAAGCGCACCCAAGCTGACAAACTTAAGGCGCGCATTGCTCTGCAAGAAGCAAAGATGGCTCAGGCAGAAATAAAAGGTGTGATTGATGTTGAAGAATTGGAATTGGAAGCAACCGAAGTGGAAGACATAAATACCGATGGCATACCTGTGGCTGAGCCGGTAGAATCATGTGAACTAAGTGATGAGGACATATGAAGAACATTTTTCGAGTAATAACCAGGCTTGTTCAGTTGCTACTTTTTTTGCCACCGGTATTGGTGGTGTTTCGCTATATACGTTGGTACCTCAAAGACGCCCAAGAACCGGAAGTTGAATGAGCCGTTATTTCGGTCGTGTAATGAGAGCTCTTATTGTCAGCTGCCTGGGATTTGGCGGCGGCATTGGTTTGCTCGTCATGATAGTCTTTCTGGTATTTAAAGGTGATGCCCATGCTTTCCAATACGGCATTAATGCTGGATTGGCTATAGGTCTTGTCTTTGCAGTCTTATTGGTGGGAGTGCTTTTGCCGATGGACCTAACGGCCCATATGTTTGCCGGCAAGAATTACCATGCAGAAATTTGGGAACTGGAGCAAAGGCGAGATGTTGAATTGAAAGGCACCTTGCCTGAGGTGATTACTCAATGCCGGTTGGCACTTTTGTCTGTTCCTTATGTAATGACTGTATCCGATGATGTTGCCAAAAGTACAATTACGGCCAAAATCGGCTCAAGTTGGCGATCTTCAGGCGAGGCGATGCGCGTAAAGATTGAGCCTAAAACAGGCAGCGATAAAAACTGGTGTGTCACCTGTACAAGCCGTTCCGAATCCGATACGGTGCTATTTGACTACGCGAAGAATTGCGACAACGTGGAGTCGTGGCTGAATAACCTGGAAAGCCCCAACCCAGCGTGATTCCAAGCCGGCAGGACTGGAGTTAACATTAAAATGTCAAGTTGTGAATATGAGCGTTGTCTCATCTCTGCTAGAATAGTTCTATTAACGCTTTTTAAGGAAGTAAAGCCATGCGCATAAGTTATAAGCAGGCCCTTGTGGCCGCCAGTTTTGTGTCGGCTTCTTTTTTAGCTATTAATTGCCCGGCAATTTTAGCTCACCATGGGCATGACCATGGACCACCACCACCGGCTCCGGCACCACCACCGCCACCGCCGCCGCCGGCGATGAGTGTGCCTGCCGTTCCGCAGGTGAACCCTATGGCTGTGATGTTTACAAATATGGTGAACACTGCTGCCATGAATTCACGGCTGCCCTTACTCATGCCTCCCAATGGAGCAATGCTGCCTACTGATGCCACTGGTGTCGGTGGTGCCTTAGGACGAGCCCAGGGACTGGGAAGCCAGGTCTTAGCACCAGGTCAGGGCGAAGGACTGTCCTTTAAGGAAATGATGCGCATGGTCGATCGCGACAAGCGCTATGACTTTGCTCGTGAGTGGACGACTTTTACAGCTGAAGAGCTTGTTTCAGACGATCATGCTGTTGTCGCCGGTGAGCCCATTCACCCATCTATTGATGGACTGCAACAAGGCAAAATTGTGCACTCGGCCAAGTCTGTACCCGTTAAGGGTAAGGAACCGGCTTTCATGCCGACAAGCAGCGCCAGGATAACAAAAGTCGGCCCAGACGAGCTGGAAATAGCCGATGGCGCCATGTTGCTTAGAGCGGGCAACCGGCCATTTTTTGTCACCAGCAAGGTAGGTGGACAGAAAATTCGCACGCGCATCCACGGCAATGTTTTGTCTCTGGTATCAGTATTGGATAACAGGCTGACCATTGCTAATTTAACCGATCTTTGTTGTGGTGCCTGTACTGCCTATGTGCCTTCGACAAAGCCGGGTCAATTCCATTCCGTGTACGTAAGTATCGGACAGATGGCTGAAATTCGCCCGCCGGAAGAGAAAGAATCGAAAACACAGTCCATTGCCACTAAGACGGTTTCTTCACACAAATTAGCTGATGGCATGGAGATGCAGGTCTTCCGCTATCATTTCTATAGCTTGTTCAAGCGCTATAACATAGCTCAGGCTCTGCCCAAAGAAGACCTGGCCAAAGTGCTCAAGACCCAAGCTGCTCGCGTGCAGGCAACGGGGCACTGGTAAGTCTGGATACTAAAACTTGACACCCAATAGGTTCTGTTAGAATAAAATCGAACCTTACAATTGAATGACCATGCGGGTGTAGCTCAGTTGGTAGAGCGACAGCTTCCCAAGCTGTAGGTCGCGAGTTCGAGACTCGTCGCCCGCTCCATTTTTTATTGCTGATATGCGAGAATTAGGCGTTAACGTTTTTTTGTGCAAGGAGAATACTCTTTTATGTATAGCTGGGCTGAGATGACAATAGAAGAAAAGAGAACCGCTATTGCTGGCACATGGTTAATGGAAGATTTCAAAGAAGCAATGAACAGCGAAGGCGAAGAAGAAGGCGATGAGCTGAATGCTTCTGTCGGCAATTCAATGGTGCGTTTATTGAGAGCCTTCAAGGGACAGTCGGATGCTGATCTCGACGAAGCCGTCAAAGAAGTAGACGAAGCTTCTGACGACGAATAATTACCGAAGAATATCTACCATTGAATGGCGAATTGTTCGTAGCACTTCATGATGAATTCTTCGTGGCTGTCTGTGTTTATGACCAGGACGGAATCATCGGGAATCTTGTCGCGTAAGGTAATTAGAGCATCGACTGATGCGAGGTCCTTAATTGCTACGCCCTTTTGGAAGGGTGCTAGAGATTTTGGGCTTATGTAGACAATGCCGGGGATGTCTTTGGGCTCTGGTTGTCCAATTGCACGAGCGCGGAAATTGGCTATGTGTAATATGTCGCCTGTCGGTAGTCCGTCACCGTGGGGTTCGTTAGACTTTCTTTTTTTGCGGTGATAGAAAAGTGGTGCGGGGAGTTCTTCTAGACGTTCTTCGCTAATATAGCCGAGCTCGTCTTGCATGTATGTAACAGGTGAGTGCAGAAGACTTACAGTGCAACCAATTTCCTCATCGGCTTCGCGCAAGGCGCAGTCTACAAAACTTTCGTCAACCTGTTGACCGCCGCCGATGCCGCCTAATGGAATATGTAAGACTCCGCCGACTTTGTGCCAGCGGTTTTCGTCACCTAAGCTAAAGAGCAATTTCTTTTGCTTGCTGATGATGATACCGGCACACATTGGTTCCGTAAACGGGACACGGAATGAGGGGGTTGTTTTTTGATCGTAGTCTGTTGATGTAACCATGCCTTCGATTGTATGACGTGCGGCATACTCTGGCAATTGAGTTTGGCGGGAAAAATCCCACTAAAAGGCGGTGTGCCACGCTTTTCAGGGCGGTTATTACTAAGGGCGTCGGGACTAAGCCGGACTTTGAACCGTGGCGGAAGATCTCTCCACTGCGGCGCCGTTGGCGCCTTCGGTCGAGATGACAATTTTGTTAGAGACCCATGAAGTCGGGGCCGGAGCCTTGTTCTGTGGGTTTTACGCGCAGGTTGACTTCCGGGCAGACTATCTCGCAGGTGCGGCAGTGTATGCAGTTCTCCAGCGACATACCGTGGCGGCGCACGTCGGCTATTATGTCGATTCTGTGTACTTCGGCTGTGCAGTCGGCGACACATGGCGTGGTTTTGCCCAGTCCTTCGTATTTCCCGATGCACTTTATGCAAACGTCGGCATTGTATTCATCAATATGTTGATTGCCTTCGTGGTATTTCGTTGATGCGTAAAATACGGCATCCGGACGCGAGTAGATTGTCGATTTATCGTAAGGCGGTTCATCATATTTAGGTGTGACAAATTCCGGAATTATGTGTTGATAGTCAGGCTTGTATTTGATTGGGCCAATATCCTTCATGCCTTCGATAAGCGACAAGCTTCTGATACCGTCACCAATTGCTCTAAATGGGTTTTTTAAGCCAATTGAGAGCATGCCCATAATTGGACTGGAATTGTCAACGGACTTAGCAATTGTCGGTACGTAGTCACCCAAGAGCCTTGGGTTTTCAATGAACGCCCAGCGGAAATATCTGTCGTTGTAAGACTCTTTGACGACAAAGCTGTCCGTCAGTCTGGCTTGATAAGGAGCGAGAGCTTCTTCTGAAAAATCACCTTTTACCAGTGCATCATGCAAAACTTCCGCTGCTACATAACCACATTCCATGGAGCGATCAATACCAGCTAAGTGTTTTACATCCAAAACACCTAAAGCATCGCCTAAAAGTAATGCACCAGGGACGGCAAATTTCTTGGGCAGGCTGTAGTAGCCGCCCTCAGGTAAAAGCGCTGCGCCATATTTAAGTAACTTGCCACCTTTGATCATGGCTTGGATCCAGGGGTGTTTTTTGTACTCTTGCAACTTTTGTTGCGGGTTCATATTCGGATCATGGCTGTCTAAGCTAATAACCATTCCGATTGTCAGTTTGTTGTCCTTCATGCCGTAGACAAAGCCACCGCCAAAGGTGCCGTCTAAAAGTGGCCAGCCTAATGTGTGCCAGACTTTACCTTCATAGCTTTCGTTACACTGCCAGACTTCTTTGACTCCGACTGACCAAATTTGCGGGCAGTCGCGTAACTTGTAGTGGTCGATTACATCGCGGGAGATGAAACCTTTGTCGCCAAAGGCAGTAAATTTACCGTAGACGTAATCTTCTTCAGACTTGGGATTTTCAGTGACGGCAACACCGGCCACGCGGCCATCTTCAAAGACAACTTTATGGGCGGCAAAACCAGTGAAGAGATCGACTGTGACATTGGGTACTTCCTTGGCTTTCTCTTGCACTTGCATGGCCATCCAGCCGGTGACGTAGCTGAGTGTCAAAACGAGATAGCCAGTTTTATCCAGGGATTTAGGATAAGCAAACGAAGGCATGTCCCATTTTTTGTTTGTGCCTAAGACAGAGAAATTGCTGTCATTGCAGACGGCTTCTATGGGGAAGCCAATGTCTTTGTAATTCGGCCAAATCTTTTGCAACACGTGTGGATTGGAGACAGCTCCACTCATTACGTGGCTGCCAAAGTCTTTGCCTTTTTCCAAAATACACATGGAAAGTTCTTTACCGCTTGCTTTGGCTAATTCCAGTAAGTGGTAAGCAAGGGTCAGGTTTGACGGAGAACCGCCAACAAGAAGTACATCATACTCAATGCGTGTGGACAACGGCCTTTTCTCCCTTAGTAGCTAGTGTTTCCTTGAACTGCCTAATTAGTTCAGGAACGATTTGGTAAACGTCACCGACGATTCCATGGTGGGCAAATTTAAATATTGGTGCATCAGGATCTTTGTTGATGGCAACTATTGTTCCTGACTTGGACATGCCGACTCTGTGCTGAATGGCTCCGGAAATGCCGCAAGCAATGTAGACCTTAGGACGAACTGTTTTACCTGTCTGTCCAACCTGGTGCTCATAAGGGATCCAGCCGAGATCCACTACCTTACGCGAAGCACCAACGGCTGAATTTTCAAAGCATTTAGCCAGTTCGTTCATGAGCTCAAAACCATCTTTTGAGCCCAGTCCGTAGCCGCCTGAAACAATTACATCGGCTTCTGCCAAACGGACGCCTTTAGATATCTCGCGCACTGTTTCAGCAACAATCAAGCGTAGATCCTCAGGACGCAACTGAACAGGAATGGGGATTATCTTGCCCTGGCGATTAGAGTCCGAGGGCAATGGTGTCATTTGTCCCGGACGAGTGGTGGCCATCTGCGGGTTTTTCCATGGTCCTAAAATACGGGCTTTTAAACTTTCGCCGAAACTAGGTCTAATGGCGTAGAGACAGCCTTCGTACAAACCGACTTTGCTGGGGTCGACTTTGCTTTTGTGTTCATAAGGTCCAATGTCCAACTCTGTGCAATCAGCTGTTAAGCCGGTTTCAAAATTGGCGGCAATTCTCGGTGCCAGGTCACGTCCTGTTGTTGTCGAGCCTAAAAGGACAATATGTGGTGGTAATTTGAATGTTTCTAGAAGATCGCAAACTACACGCCTGTAGGTAAGTGTTCTGTAAGTATGTAATTCCGGACTGTCGGCGACATAGACTGTGTC
Organism: Chloroflexota bacterium; assembly: GCA_005240105.1. Taxonomy (GTDB): domain Bacteria; phylum Cyanobacteriota; class Vampirovibrionia; order Obscuribacterales; family Obscuribacteraceae; genus SBAT01. The sequence goes on along the minus strand of SBAT01000434.1, from coordinate 1,071 downwards.
AGCTCCGTATTCGATAAGTTTTTTTGGAATGTCCTCAAGGTTGTGACCAAGGACAACCGTCGATAATTTGCCGCCTAACTTGTCGGCCAAATAACGTCCAGCGCCAAGCAATTCCAATGTAACAGGCTGCAGCTCGCCGAGAATTTGCTCGGCGATAACCAGAACCTCACCATCTGAAGGTGGAGCTAGATTGACAGATTCGCTCATGCCACCAAAAACTCCTTCAGAGTAGATTTTTTAATTAATTCTCCGACCATTTCGTCGACAGCGTGACCTTCGTACATTGAGCAATTGCCGCCCAGTTCGCCAACCTTTTCCGTGGCTGCCACAATTGTCGGCGAGCCTTTTAAGCCGCAACGTTCAGAGTCCGCTTGAATTATATCCAGATCGACAGTACGAATGAATTTGCTCAGTTCTTCCGGATTGCGCTGCAATTGCTGCACGCGCCAGGCTCCGCGGAAGGACTTGTAAGCCAGCGGATGGTAGGAATTGGCTACAGTAATAAGCGCTGGCACTTCGCAATCGACAAATTGTACGCCGCCTTCAATAATTCTTCGGGCATGCAGTCGACCATCATCCAAGTGAAGGTCTTCGCAATAAGTTACTTGCGGTAAGGCAAGACGTTCGGCCAATTGTGGACCCACTTGAGCTGTGTCGCCATCGGTTGTTTGTAGTCCGCAGAATATAAGGTCAAACTTGCCCACATAGGTAACTGTTTTATAGAGGGCATAGGCTGTAGCTAGAGTATCGGATGCGGCCAGGCGTCTATCGGATAACAAGAACCCACGGTCGACACCGTGTTCAAGAGCCTCCAGCAAAATTTCTACTGCTGGTGGTGGTCCCATGGATATGGCCGTGACACGTCCGCCGTATGTGCGCTTTGTATGCAAGGCTGCTTGCAAGGCATAGCGGTCAAATGGATTGAGCATGCGCTTGGCCCGTGCTCTGTCGATAGTTCCGTCCGGATTTAGACCGGCCTTGGATCCCTGGTCCGGTACTTGTTTGATGAGGACAAAGATTTCGTATGGCCCAGCCATAAGTGATACCCAAAACTTTCGCTTAGATTTGCAT
>SBAT01000034.1 GCA_005240105.1 Chloroflexota bacterium | reverse complement strand
AATTTATACCCAGGTCCAATGTCTAATATTACGATTTCTTATAAAAGGTCCTTAACATGTCAAAAAACCCCAGCAGGCGTGTTCGCCTGCTGGAGATGGGTGGTAGGGATAAAAATCTTTGCCTTGATCCCATTATAGAACTGATAGTGGAGTTGGTAATTGAGAAAAACCCCAACACTTTATAGGGATAAAGCTATATCCTGCCGTCTCCCCAATTTCCCCTGGGAACATTACCTTGGACACCCCCATCGTTAGAGTCGCATCCGCAACCAATTAGAGGAGGGCTCGCCATGCAATTTATTAAACAGTTATCGCTAGCTGTGGTGTTTATTGCCACATTAGTGATCTCTGCCCAGCAAATAAAAGCTGCGGAAATTCATTACTTGGGACAAATTGCTGAACCAAGTGGAAGGACCGTTGAATTTGTTCTGGATCCCACCGGCAACTTGGTAGATGCGGGTGGCCACGTGCTTGTGAATGTGTCCGGGGTTAAGGGTTATGTGTTTAATCCTGATACCGGCACGATAATAGGCAGACTTGACACCGCCGGTAATGTCATAGCATTAGGTGGTGGGGCATTCGTACTAAGACCAGACTCACGCTATGTAGTCTTAGATCCGTCCAGCCGTCAAATGACTGGTATCATCGACATGTCCGGCAGATTCATGCCTTTTAGTCTTACAAGCGCCAGAACTGTGCTAACACTACCGGCAACAGGGATTGGTTTCCTTGTTGACCCAGTATCGTTGAAAGTAAAAGGCACAATGAGTGCCGAAGGCAAATTATTTGATACCCATGGTTCTCGCATGAGTCTCTCAGATGCCATTGGCTTTGTTGTAGTCGATCCGGGTACTGGATTCATCAAAGGTTATATAAGCAAAGAAAAGAGATTTATTGCTTATACCATGCTTGCGCCAACTGCTTTTGCAGTTGTGCCTAGAGACACAATAATTACAAGAGTGCCTACTGATACGGTCATAAGCAAAGCAGCAGTAGTCCCTATAGAAACAACCATCACTCCTACTGAAACGGTAGTCACAAGAGAAATTGTTCCTGGTGATACCGTAATTAGTAGAAAAACGGTAATCACAAGGACAGTCACCAGTGCGCCAGTTGCTACAGCAATTGCGCCTTCTGGTCAGACACTTATAGCTGTTGATCCGGTAACCGGAGAAATCCTGGGCACACTAGATAGCAGCATGAGACTGCCATCGGGGATTGCACTTTCTTCAGGCACTATGGTCATTGAAAAATCCACTGGCAATGCCATTGGTGTAATCAATGAAGAGGGCACAATGGTAGCCATTGAATCAGCACCAGTAAGCACAAGATTTATGAGCAACCTAAGCAACCTACGTTTAGAACTGGATAAATCAATTGCTACCGGATTAGCTAATGGCACGCTAACTGCCGAGGAAGCAGTCAAACTGCGCAACGATCTGGAAAGAGTGGCCGCTTTAGACGCGGCATCCAAGACAGCACCAGTTACCTTCGTAGAAGCACTGCCACTAGCCAATCAAATGCGAGTTATTGAAAGACGCGTGATAGCTACAACGCCGACCGTAGTCGCACCAAAACTCGTGATAGTCAATGGCAAGATAAGGTTCTTGGACGAAATCGGAGTGAGGGGATTCGAACTCCAAGAACGAATCAAAGCCGAATGTGCCTTGGGCAAGATAACAATTGCTGAAAGAGATACATTAATTGAACGCATGAACAATATTGCTGCCATAGAAGCTACGTATAGAGCCGACGGAAGCCTCGACATCTACGAAAGCAGAAAACTATTTACTGCTTTTGATCGCGTAGGCTCCACTTTGGACAGCTACATTGCTGAGAGACACTGACCCTCTCAACAAAAGCGACACAAATGTGTCGTAAACGATGCCGGTACTACTTTCCTGCCGAGGAACTCCCATGTAGTACCGGCATTTCCTTATGAGTTCAATCCTTAACAAATACATATGATCCAAGAAGAATGGGTTTGTCAGGCGCTTATCCTGCTCGATGGGCGCTAAAATTTTGTGATTGCAACTCAACGAGGTACGTCATGGACAGAAGATTCCAGGGAAGACTCTTAGGACTGTTAAGTTCAACAGTGCTTGTCAGCTCACTATCAGCACAGGCACAAATTCCATTACCGGGAAACTCTACAACAACTCAGCAGAAAGACATTCTCACCGGACAAATCAAACAAAATGTCGTCACTGGTGAAAAACTGCTTGCGCAAGGCAAGTATTCAGACGCTGAAGATATGTTCCGTCAGATGCTCGTTAGCAATCCAACGGATATGGTGGCCACTGTCGGTCTTGGCATGGCTCTTGCCAAGCAGTTTAAGCTCGATGGTGCCGATGACATGTTAGACCGCGTGTTGGCAGCGGACCCAAACAACGCCATTGCTCACGCCGGCAAAGCAACTGTTGCTTTGAACCGTTTGCAATCATCATCCGGTTCCATTCGCTCGCAGCGCGATCAAATATTGCAATATGCTGAGAGCGAAGCCAAGCGTGCTTGCACATTGGCTCCGGCAGATGCTGAGTGCCACTACACTTTGGGGGCAGTGCTCAAAGAAGAAGGTCGCTTGGACGAAGCCTCAAGTGAATTGCGTAATGCTATTAGCTTTGATCCGAATCACTCCGCAGCTTATGGAGCATTGGGCAAAATTCAACTTGATCAGGGCAATATCCCCCAAGCAACAGACAACTTGCGTCGTGCGGTTGACTTGAACTCCAGCAATTCCAGCGCTCACTATGGACTGGGTGTTGCTTACTTGAAGCAAGGCATGATTGATGAAGCCTTGAAAGAGTTGAATATCTCACTCTATCAATTCCCCAATAGCGCCCCTGTTCATTTAGCAATGGGACAAGCCTATCAAAAACAAGGCAACGACGCTGCGGCTCTCAAAGAGTATCAGTTGTCCATATTGACCAAGCCGGAGAATGCAGAGCCTTACTTGAACATGGCTCAGATTCACGAAAATCGTGGTGATGTGGAGTTGGCTTTAGCTGACTTGCGTTCCGGCTTGGCACAGCTTCCATACAATGTCGATCTGCGCATGAACATTGCCGATGATTTAGTACAGCTGGAAAAGGCTGATGACGCAATCAAGAACTACCAGACCATCTTGAGCATGAGCCCGAATAACCCACAAGCAATTAAGGGTTTGACTCAAGCTTTAACCATCAAAGCACAAAAGGCAGCCGCTGGTGCATTGCTCGCATCCAACGACTACGAATCGGCTCTAAAGACTTTGGGTGAAGCTATGAAGCTCAATCCAAACGACATGGAATTGCGCCTGGCACAAGCCAAATTGATGTCTCTGGCAGGCACTAAGCTTGACTTAAGCCAACTCGGTCAGCCAACCAATGACGGTGAGCGTATTGCTTATGCTGAAGCATTGATGGCTCAAGGCGAGTACGACAAAGCGTCAGCTACAGTTGCTGATATTTTGAGCCGCCAGAATGATCCAATTCAAGTTCTGGCAGTGGCCGATCTCGCTTCCATGATCGATGACTTGGACAATGCTGATGCTGCCTATAAAAAGGCGCAGTCATTGGGAGCCAATCCCGACCGTGTGAGCCGTGGTTTTGCTCAAGTATCAAAACTTAGACAGCAAGCCGTTAACGATGTAAAAGTCGGCAACGAATTGCTTGTTAAAAAGCAATTTGAAGGCGCTGCCCAAAAGTTCCGTGAAGCCATCGCCACCAATCCTAAATTGATCGATGCTCACTTGGGTGCTGCAAAGGCTCTGGAGAAAATGCCTAAGCCTTCGCCTGCTGTCCTTAACGAAGCAGCTCAGCAATACCGCTTGTACATGTCCTTGAAGCCACCTCTGACGACAAAGGAAATTCAGCGAATGAATGACCTTATTGCCAGACTAAGCAGCAAGGCAGCCAAACTGGCTCAGCGCTAAAGCTCATCTAAACTGGACCTCAGAACCACCTGCTAATCACAGGTGGTTCTTTTTTAGACAGGAAATGCGGTTTCTATTTTCGGGAAGTCGATTTCCGGCTGTACGGTTAGGTTGAAATAGTTGGTAAATTGATTCAAGGAAACGACAGCGACAATTTCAGCAATTTCGGCATCTGAAAAACCGGCAGCCTTAACTTCGGCAATGTCGTCATCTTTCATT
>SBAT01000332.1 GCA_005240105.1 Chloroflexota bacterium | reverse complement strand
GACTCATAATGAGTACAGGCATCCCAGGATTGTTGGGCGGCTAATATTTCGTTTTCAGCAATTCCGGAATTCTCAGATAGTTCTTGAAGAGTTGGTGCTCGCCCTAATTGTCTGGATAGGCTTTCTTCCAGCTGTCCGATGGTGGAATTTATTTCGTTGAATTTGCGGGGTACTTGAACAAGGCAGGCGTTATCTCGTAAGTAATGCAGTATTTCGCCTTTGATGTAACAGGTAGCTACCGTCTTAAAGCTGGCTTTGCTCCGTTCCGGATCGTAGTAGCGAATTGCCTTCAAGAGACCAATAGCACCGACTTGTTCCAGATCCTCGAGCAGGTCCGGACGGGTTCTGGAATAACGCCTGGCTATGCGGCCGACAAGCGCCATGTTCTCCTTGACCAACTGGTCAGAAGAATTGCGCCCCGAATTGTCGGCTGCTAGTCGAAGGGTGCCCATGATTTTTCCCGGTCAGACGTGTTTAGCTGGTCCCCAGATGATCTTTCCCAGTAGGCGCGCAGATTAAACTTGACAAGGCGTTGTCCGGGGGTGTAAAAAACGGGTCGGAGCCCAAACTCCGCTACAATTGGGCTAGACGGGGTGATTTAGTTGTGTTTAATGCGCCCAGTTTAGGCAAAATGATAAGTAATGACTGCCCGCGAGTAGGAAAATGTCCTTGATTCAATCATTGAGAGACAAGTCGATGAAGGTCCTGGAGACCGTCGGACAACTCTGGGGACGAATCTCTACTCAGAAGCGCTTGCTGCTTTTTGGACTTGTCTCCATTTCGGCCATTGTTACTTTTACGGCCTGGGTAGTAGTTAACCGCACGCAGGCAGTGATTAATCACTCTGTGCAACAGTTTGGACAAGCATTAGCGCAGGCCCTTGCTCGAGGTGGTGCTGAAGCACTTTCTAATTCCGGTAATCTAGAAGGGCTCAAATATTACGTCTTGACGGAAATGGGTCAGACACCGGCTATTGCTTATGTGGTCTTTTGTGATCCTTCAGGCAAGATACTTTTAGATAGTCAGGCGCTGCCGACCAATAGAGATGAAGATCCAAAAACACAACAGATTTATCCTATTTATCGCCTGACGCGCTGGCAGCAATCCGAGCCGGGCATCTACTCAAGTCCGCCCGGATACAGACCTTTGATGAATATTGCCGTGCCCATGCAGCGCAACGACCAGCAACTAGGAATATGTTGGGTTGGACTGGATAGTTTTGCCTTTACGATATTAGGAACGCCAAAGGAAACGCGAGTCTTTTTAGTTTCCATTTTTGGTCTAGTGGGATTTTTAGGCGCTCTTTGTTTGGCGGTCAACTATGCCCTGATCAATGGTCCGTTGACGGCATTGTCCACTGGTGCCAGCCACATTGCTGCCGGACGGTTTGGGCACCAGATAGAGGCGCAAAGCGCAGGGAAAGAAATCGATCAGGTCGTGAATGCGTTTAATTACATGTCCAATAGGCTGCAGCAATATGACAAGCAAAATCTCGATAGTTTGATGGGCGAGAGAAACAAATTTATTTCCGAGCGCAACAAGTTGGAACTGGTGCTGATGTCCATTGCTGACGGCGTTGTGGTGTGCGATCGGGACAATAAAGTACAGATTGCCAACACTGCCGCCACGCAATTGTTCGACAAGGAAGCCAGCGAAATTGTTGGTAAGCCGCTGGTCTTCTGTACCGAAGGCCCTGAATCACCGCAAATTTGTCAGGTTATCCAAGCATTCACAGATACTGTTTCGCCCGGTTCGCTCGAGCCGGTTGTGCAACAAATCCACTTGGGAGAGCGTACAGTCAGGTTGCACATCGCGCCACTAAGCACCAACCGCGAGTTCCTTGGCTCAGTTATGATCATGCAGGACATCACGCGCCAGGCGGAATTGGAGCGCATGAAAAACGAATTTATTTCCAATGTTTCTCACGAGTTGCGCACACCGATCACATCTATCAAGAGTTATGTGGATACGCTCTGCAATCACGGCGAAAAGCTGGAAGCTGATACGCACAGGGAATTTCTAGAGATAATAGACAACGAAGCGGACCGCTTGATGTACCTGGTCAATGAAGTCCTGGAGCTGTCGCGCGTCGAGGAGGGCGAGGCCGAGTTGGAAATGTCTGAGCAGGATGTTCGGTCGGCCGTTGAGTACGCTTTGCGCGCCGTCAACCTCATGGCCGTGGAACGCCAGATAGAAGTCAATCTTTCTTGTGATACCAGTTTGCCACCAGTGGTGATTAATCAGGAATCTATTGAGCGCGCGGTTATCAATTTGATGACCAATGCCATCAAATATACGCCTGTAGGTGGCCACATTGAAGTTGTAATAGCCCAGCTGAAACAGTCTGGCGAAATTAAAATTGCTGTTTCCGATACAGGAATAGGTATTCCTGAGGAGTCATTACCGCACATATTCGATCGTTTTTATCGAGTAGAGCGTAAGGTGCATACGATCAAAGGCACTGGACTCGGTCTGACGATCGTCAAAAAGATCTTGGAAAAACACGGTGGGCGCGTGCAGGCTGAATCATCGCTGGGCAACGGCTCTACATTCAGTCTTTACTTGCCTTACGTGCAGAGGAAAGACGGACCGCATATTTTGTCTGAGGATGTTGCCTCAGAACGAGTTGGTTTGCAAGAGGCTTAATAAGCTCCTTTTAATCAGTATCGCTGCCAGATTAGCAACTTATCGATTTTGAGCTCCGGTTTACAAGGTAGGGGCGTGTTATTATGTTGCGGTTGACAAGCTGAAATCAGCTAGTCTTCTCCAGAGACGTCAAGATTGGAGTAGGAAAAAGCTTGGCTAGAGCAATCTATCCGGGATCTTTTGATCCAATGACACTAGGTCATCTGGATATCATTCGGAGAGCTTCCCGGCTCTTTGACAAAGTGGTGATGGCGGTGGTCGGCAACCCGGGTAAATCCCCTCTCTTGTCGGTGGAGGAGCGTAAAAAGCTCATCCAGGCAACAGTTAAGGGTATGCCCAACGTAGAAGTCGGTAGTTTTGAAGGCTTGACTGTTGACTACGCTAAAGCCAGCGAAACCACCATCTTGATAAGGGGACTCCGAGCAATTTCGGACTTTGAAGCAGAGCTGGGCATGGCCCAGACAAATAAAGAACTGTTTCCTGAACTAGAAACAATTTTTTTAATGTCAAAAGCCGAGTATTCTTTTATCAGCTCTTCTACCGTGAAAGAGATAGCCAGATTGGGAGGCGATGTGTCCCAATTCGTTCCAGAGCCCGTGAACCTGTACCTGAAAGAACATTTCGCAAGAGGTGCCAAATAAATGACGACAGCAATTGCACCAAGTGCAACCACAGCTTATAAGCAAACATCCATTTATAAACATTTGGATTTGCTCGAGCATTTGATTGACGATGCTGCCGGCATCCACAAGTTTAAGCTGATCAATGCCGATCAATTCCTGGACGTGCTCGATAAAGCCAGAGCCCGCCTCCCAGAAG
>SBAT01000162.1 GCA_005240105.1 Chloroflexota bacterium | reverse complement strand
ATCTAAGACCTAGCGATGGGATTGGTAGAAGACATTCCAAAGTTATGGAAAATGGTCACCTGGCTGTCAGCCAGTACTCAGTCGAGAGCCTGCTGAATACCAGCGTCTTGATTGCCGATATGGCTCAGAAGGAAACCGGCACCAAAGAGAGACGTATTCTTGGTGATGTGTCCAAGATGTCCGCAGTACTGAATTACGTAAACGGAACTCAGGGCTATACTGCTGAAACTCTGAACACCGTTCAGAAATAATGCGCTCAGAAATATTGCGTAAGTTGGTTAGCGTTATTTGTTTGACGCTCATTGTGTTTATCGCCGCCGGCTTTGCCGTGGCAGCCGAATCGCCCGCCAAGCAAGCAGATAGGTTGTATGACGCTGCCAAAACATCCTATGAGAGTGGGAATCTCGCACAAGCGATAAGCCTGATGCAGCAATCGGTAGCCTTGGAAAAAACGCTCAAGCGCAATTCTGCGCTTGTCCGCAGTCAGTCGGCGCTGGCAACTATTTTTGTGTCCAGCCATCAGTCCGATGATGCTCGCAAGACCTATGAAGAAGCGCTTGCTACGGCAAGACAGCACCAGTTGGTCGATGATGTATTGTCGATCACAATTAGCCTTGGATCTTTGTCTCTGCAGCAAGGTCATCTTGCTGAAGCCAAGAAATACTATGAGCAGGCTCTTGCCGATGCCAAAGTAAATGGACTAGCGGCGATAACCGCCAACGCCTTGATTAACCTGTCCGTCGTTGAAAGGTCGCAGAATAATTTGAAAGCGGCGATGAATTATCTAAAGGAAGCCTTGTCGCTAACCGAGCAAAGCGGATCTGATTCAGAGTTGGGCAGATTGTATATGGAAATAGGTCGCGTGCAAGCCGATCTTGGATCCGTAAGTGAGGCATCGGAAAGTTATGCCAAAGCGAAAGAACGCTTCAACCAAGACTTTGACACTGCTTCTGAGGGTAAGGCTTTGATGGCTGCCGGGCAACTTCTTTCAAGCAAGAGTCGATATGACGAAGCTATGACACAATTGCAAGAAGCGCTGAAGACTTTGGCTCAAGAAGATATCCAGTCAAAATTACTTTCTGTAGATTGCCGTACAAGTATTGCTGCTGTTTTAACGGCGCAGGGAAAGACAGACGAATCACGCAAGATATTGTCAGATGCGCTAAGTTCTGCACAAGCGCTTAAGAGTGCAGACAGAACGAGAGAAGTCTTGTCGGAGCTGGGTTATGTCCTTTTGGTTAGTGGCAATGTCGAACAAGCATTGGACAAGTATCTGACTGCCCAGGAGCTGTTAAACAAGGAAAGCTCTCAAGCAAGCACGATTAAGGCGGTTCTGCTGACTGATTTGGCTATGTGCTACAAGGCGCTTGGACAGCTGGATCTGGCGATTAAGAATTACGAGCAGGCATATTCAATTCTTAGTACATCAAGCGATGTGCGAGCTAAAGCGTTGGCTGCTAACAACTTGGCTGTTGCTTATTTGGATAGCGGCAAATTGGCGGAGTTCAATAAAGTATTTGCAGAAGCATCAGCCTTGCTGGCTTCGATAAACGATAAAAAAGGTCAAGCTGTCTTAGTGTATAACCTTGGGCAATCTAAGTTGTTTGCCGGCAAATCACAAGAAGCCATCGCTGATTATCAATCGGCGTTGAATCTAATTCGTGGAGCTGACAAGGCTCTAGAAGGTCAGGCGTTGCGTGGACTTGGACTAGCCTATTTGCTAAGTGCGCAGCCGGACAACGCCATTAAGTCATATAAGGAAGCGCTGAATCTGGCAGATGCAGGTGCAACTGAGGCTCGCTGGGACTGTCAGCTTGGTTTGGGAAAAGCGTATAAAGCATTAGGGCAGACAGATGCCGCATTAGACGCCTTAAGGCAAGCAGTTGATATGGCAGAGCAAGAACGTGGACAGTTGTCTCGCGATACATTCAAGACGTTCAATTTGGATTTGCGTCAGGATTGTTTCTATGAACTCGTTGATTTGCTTGTTCAGCAGAATAAAGCTGAAGAGGCTCTTGAGGTTGCGGAAAGAAGTAGAGCGCGTGCCTTTACTGATTTGTTGGCGGCCAGACAAGATGCACATAAGTTGAATTCAGCAGGAGGCGAAGAGTCTCTCAATTCACAAGCTTTACCGGCTGAGTTTTCTCATTTGTCTCAGGAGTATGCAACGACAAGTACGGTTGCTGCCAAAGCCTTGTCTATAGGTGAATTGAAACAGCAAGCTGTGGCTCATCAGGCTGTTTGTTTGGAATATTATTCTCTGCCGGATAAATTACTTGTCTGGTTAATTGATCCAATTGGCAGTGTGCGCTTGCTGCCGCCGCAGACTGTTTCGCAGAAGCAGTTGAGAAGTAGTGTTGTTGAACTCTATAACCTGCTAATTGCGCAGCCTCGAACGCTGGAGGAAATTAAGAAGTCTGGACAACTACGTCAAGCTAAGTTGAAGCAGATGCACAAGCTTCTGCTGGGTGGGGCGGAGCCGGTGCTAACTACTGCCAAGCAGGTTGTTGTTATTCCGCACGGCCCGTTGTTCTTGGTTCCTTTTGCGGCGTTGATGAATGCCCAGGGCAAGTTCTTGGTTGAGAACTGTACCTTGTCTGTAATTCCAGCTATTTCCGTGTTGCAAGCGACAGCAAAATGGCAGGACGCTTCACTGCGCGATAATACTTTGTTGGCCTTTGGAAATCCTAAAACGGAAATATTTGCCGGTCTTGGATCTTTGCCTTATGCAGAGAAGGAAGTGGTGAAAACAGCAGAGTTGTTTGGGGCAAACAATGCAACGACGCGTCTGGGAGTCGATGCTACTCGGGCAACATTTATGCAGGTGGCACCAAAGACTTCTGTGATTCACATGGCTTGTCACGGAATTATCAACGAAGAGCAGCCGACATTGTCGGGCTTGGTCTTGGCTAAAGATGGTAAGGACAATGGCTTTATGACGGTGAAGGACATTTTGAATTTGCCGCCGCTTAAGTCGCGATTGATAGTCTTGTCTGCTTGTCAGACGGGACGTGGAAAGATAACTGGTGACGGCGTTATTGGTCTTTCGCGAGCATTTATTGCGGCGGGGACGCCTTCGGTAATTGTCAGTCACTGGAATGTCGACGATGTGATTGCGGAATTCCAGATGGAAGTGTTTTACAAGGCATTGCTGGCAGGCAAAGGGAAAGCGGCGTCGTTGCGTGAAGCGCAGTTGAAGACGATTTCGTCGATGGAAGGATCAATGGCGGATACGAGCTCGCCAACTTTCATTCGGGCGAATCCAAGATACTGGGCCGCGTTTCAACTGATTGGGGAAGCAAGGTAGAACGCTTTGTCATTTCGACCGAAGGATGCGCAGCATCCGTAGTGGAGAAATCTTCCCTGGCGAAGCGGTGCACGCATTGGCTAACGCGAGCAGGTTTAGTGGTGGAAGATTTCTCCACTCCTTCGCTTCGCTCAGTCGGTCGAAATGACAAAACAAAAAGCAGAATGACAAAGCGTCGATGGTTAATTCAACTCGCCGCCGGCTTTAGCTAACTTGTAATTCTTCTGGATCTTCGGTGGGAAAAGTGCTGGTTTGGCGACGTCCATACGCAGTCCGCCGTAGACGCGGAAGTTGACTCCGGCGAATCCGGGGCTTTGGTTGGCGCCGATGTTGAAGATTGGTTGTACGCGGACGAACGCGACTATGGGCAATCGGCGATTGATTTGTCTATCGGCTTCCAGTGTCATGATGATGTTTTGGCTGTTGCCGCCGCCACGCAGACTTTGAATGCCAAAGTTGCTGACCAGAGTGGAGTTGGCAGAAAGTGCCCAGAGATTTTTTCTCCAGATGCCGCCAACACTGTAAAACTGATCGCCTTCTTGCCATTGAGTTAGCATATGACGCCAACGCAATTGACCCATGATACTGCTATATAGAATGCCGGATCGTCCAACTCGACGTACAAGAGTTACTGATGGCAAAATATCTGTGAATGGCTGTGAGCCGGTCATAAACAATTCGCGAGTAAATAGACTGGCAGTGACTGTTGTCTTGGGAGAAATTTGAAAATCGCGATCGATTTGAAATCCAACTGACTGAATATTACGACTCATCAGGGCATTGTGAAATGCGTATTGATCGCGCAGGTAAAAATAATTGGCAGATACTCGCATTTTGCGAGACAGCGCATAACCAAGCGTGACGTTTGGCAAAAGACGATAAATCATGTCTTGCCGGTAGTGACTGCTCGTTTGAAAAATATTTGTTTCTAAACGCAGACTGTTTTCCACAGTGCCTGTTAAGAACATGCGCGCCGGCAGATGATAGAGAATACCTTCTTTGGCGTACTGCATCGGGCTGACTCGGGAAGGTAATGTCACCGGCACAAGATCAACAGGCATAGTGTCAGGAGACCCTTGCTCGATTGCGTTCATTGTTTGTGTGACAACATCTGCTTGCACCGTGCCCGGTATCATCGCTGCCGGTGGTGGCGGTGCAAGTGATTGAGCTGAAGCTGCTTGCGAGAAGGCAAAGAAGCTTGCGGCTAAACAACTGATAGTAATCCCCAATCGGGACATACCTAGGAACACCCTTTGTAACCAGGTTTGGAATGAGCAGATAATCTGCCCAACCGAAGGATTATAGCTTTCAAGTGCGATTGTTGAATTACAAAAACATGATGTTAAGGTTCTCAGTAGATTCCATACATTTCTAATTAAACTTGAGACAATGAGCTCACTAAGCATGTAGGACTTGAGAACTGATGTTTCAGGACTTGGTCACCTTTCGATCTATATTCATTCACTGTCTCTTTTCGGCGAGCGTGCTTTCGGGCGTCTTTGCCGGTTCAACCTATGCTCAAGACCCAGAGATGGGCACAGCTCCAGTGGAGCATTTCCATAATTCCTCTGAAGACGTCGACATCAAGTCGCTCAAGATTCCGGAAAATTCGTCTGCTATCTATGTGATCAAGCCTCCTGCCCCAACAGCTGAAGAGGCTGCCAAGTTGAATGATAAAAAGCAGGCAATACAACCACCGGCCGAAGAGAAGAAACCTGGCGTTAAGCGCCGGACGACTCCACCGATGGTTACCTGGCAGAATCAAGATGTGCCGCCGCGTTGTGTTCTTCTCTGTATACATGGATTAGGGCTTTATAACCGCAGTTATGAAGACTTCGGCAAACGTATGGCCGATATGGGCATTGCCGTATGTGCCATAGACGTTAGAGGCTTTGGCTCCTGGATGGCTGCCAAGGGTCGTGAAAGCGTTGATTTTGACGGATGTCTAGCGGATGTGAAAGCGACGCTGAAAGTGTTGCATCGAGTCTATCCACACTTACCTATTTTCTTGGTTGGTGAATCTATGGGTGGTGCTATTGCTCTGCGCGCCACGTCTATGTATCCGGAATTAGTGAGCGGACTAATTTCTTCTGTCCCTGCCGGCGATAGATTTCAGCAAAACCGCACTGCTCTAAAGGTTGCTGTTCGACTTCTAGCTTCTCCTGATAAGCCTTTCAATGTGGGCGAAGGTGTTGTTAAACAAGCAACAGAAAACCAAGAATTGCGTGATGCGTGGCTCAATGACCCTCTCGATAGATTGAATATTTCCGCGCGCGAGTTAGTGCAATTTCAAAATTTTATGAATCAAAACCATGACAGCGCTAAGGCAATCGTTGATAAACCGGTACTTATCGTGCAAGGCTGCAAGGATCATTTGGTAAAACCTGAAGGTACCGTCGAACTCTACAATGAGCTTGGTACGCAAGACAGACAGTTGATTTTGATTCCTAAATCCGAGCATTTGATTTTTGAAGCAAATCAATGCACAGATGATGTACTCAAAGTAGTAACAGAATGGATCGATTCACATTTGTCACATAAACCAAAGGTTTCAACTCTCACTCCAACCAATGTTGTGGGCGTAAATAAAACACAAAAATAGTAGGAGAGAAATATGTTTCGTCCGTCTAGAATTCAATTGGCCATTGCATTGACAGCATTGGCAATTACCTCTGCCCAGGCAGTACCGTTGTCACCATTGGAAATTGGTAAAGCAAAATTGGCGCAAGGGCAAAATGCACAAGCCGTAAAACTTTTGGAACAAGCAGTGAAGGCTCAGCCAAATTCTTGTGAAGCTCACTTGTGTTTGGGTAAAGCCTATTTGAAAACCAAAAACGTACTAAATGCTCGTACGCAATTTAGAGCAGCCATTCGCACCGGTAAAGGTTCAGCCAATGCTCAGCAAGCCAATAAGTTGCTTATGACATTGCCGCGAAATATCGTCTGTCCAAAGACGGGTGCCGATACTAGACTGCTGGCAGCCAATCTTGGCCTCTTGATGAGACAAAGAGGAATTACAGGGACGAGTGCTATGCCGGCAGTTTTGGATTTTTATGCCAGCTGGTGTGAACCATGTAAACAACTGAAACCAATTTTCGATAAAGCTAAAAGTGAATATGGCGACAAGATTCAATTCATGAGCATTAACGTGGATGATCCATCCAACGAACAGCTCATGGACCAATATGAGGTTAGCCCTATACCGACAACCATTTTTATAAACAAGGATGGTGAGGTGGTAAGCTATGCTCTAGGTTTCTCAGGTGACCGTCCGATTAACGAAGGCATTTCCAAGATATTGCCTCCCGGCTAACTATCCCTAGAAAAAGGATCTCAAGTAATGAAGATGAAAATAGCTGGCAGTCTGGCTCTGGCCTCTGCCATTCTTGTAGCACCATATTGCCAAGCCCAAGACTACTTGGATGTAATTAGAGGCATCATTGGCAAAAATAGTGGATCGGCGATGACACAATCAGTGATCATCACAAATATGAACACGAGACAAGCCCAACTTGATTCTCAAATTCAGGCCGGAGCTGCCTCGGGTCAATTGTCGAGGACAGAAGAGTCCGAATTGAAAGGCGATCTGAATCGCATTGCCAATGTGCAAGGTCAATATCTGGCTTCGGGTAAGCTAAGCGACTATGCTGTCGAAGACTTGCTAAACCAATACAACAATGTGACCATGAAATTGCAGACTTATTTAAGCAATGGCACCGTTACTGCAAACACCAGCTACAACGCCGCCTGGTTCAACCGGTACGGACGCGGCGACATGCCCGGCAATCCAGGCAATCAATCGCAGTTCCGTGCCAACATCGACACCAAGCAAGCTGCAATTGATGCCAACATCAACCAGGCTGTTATGGCAGGGACGCTGACTTGGACAGAAGCAAGAAACTTCAGAAACCAACTGAACAGCATTGCCAGTACCGAAAATCGTATGTTGGCTGACGGTACATTGAGCTACAGAGATGTACGCAGCATAATAAGCTCTTTGAATACCCTGGAAGTTCAGGTAAATGCAGCTTTGCAAAGCGGACGACGTAATCGTCGCGACAACATAAGTTGGCGCAGACATAATTCAGGTACGTCCATTGATGCGCGTCAGTCATTCATCACGCAGCGCATAGAAAGAGGGATTGCCTCCGGACGCCTGACTCAGCGTGAGGCTAATACGTTAATTCGTGATGCTCAACAACTAGATGCGCTTGAGGCAAGACTTAAGGTGTCTGGCCGCGGTTTGTCTTTAGCTGAACAACAAATGCTGAATGCTCAAATAGATCAGCTGAACAGAAAGGTCAACAGGGAGCTCACTGACAGACAGGTGCAGTAAATAATTAGAAGTCCGGCGGCTCATCGAGCCGCCGGCTGATAATTGTTATGAGACGTAAACGCCTTTGCAAAAAGGCGTTTTTCTTTTTGTCCAGCCGGGTATGTACTGCCCATGGTAAATACGAGCAGCAGAGTCATCGCTCTTTGTTTGGCGCTCTTGTGTGTCCTTAGCACTGCGCCTGCTTTTGCCGTGTCCGAATCGGCCAATAAGTGGGAAAAACTCTACAAGGCCGGCAATCTGGCTGTAAACAAGGGCGAGTACTGGATAGCCAAACCAACTCTGCATGAGGCTCTGGAT
>SBAT01000012.1 GCA_005240105.1 Chloroflexota bacterium | reverse complement strand
GGTATGGCGAGAATTTAGCTCACTATAAGCTTATCTATACAGCCGAGGTAGGCGACGATCCGCATGCCGAATTAGGCAATGCCGTTGTTGAAGCTTGCACGTGGATAATAAACCGACCCAAAGAATTAACGCTTCTAGAATTTCTCAAGAACATTGAAAGGCAACAGTCTACATAGTTTCGAACTTAAGCTTTTTCGTTTTGCTTTTGAGCTTGTGGGATTTTTATTGTATCGCCGGCCAATCTGCGTCCTACTTCCAATAGTTCGATGGGGATGGGAAAAATGAGGGTGGAGTTCTTTTCAGCGGAGACTTCCACCATTGTTTGCAATTGACGAAGTTGCATGGCGCCTGGCTGACTGCTTATTTTTTCTGCTGCCTGAGCAAGCTTTTCGGCTGCTTGTAGTTCGCCTTCGGCAGCGACAATTTTTGCCCGTCGTTCTCTTTCCGCCTCGGCTTGTCTGGCCATTGCCCGTTGCATGGAGTCAGGAATTTCTACGTCTTTGACTTCCACGCCAATGACCTTAATTCCCCAGCCCTCTGTCTGGCGGTCTATTATTGACTGCAATTTGGCATTGATAGTGTCCCTTTCAGAAAGCAAATGATCTAGATCGTGTTGTCCGAGCACGCTACGTAGTGTCGTTTGAGCAATCTGGCTTGTGGCCATTACGGGGTCTTCTATTTTTGTCACTACTTTGTAGGGATCAACCACCTGGAAGAAACAAACGGCAGCAGTTTTTGCCGAAACGTTGTCCTTGGTAATGATCTCTTGCATGGGGATAGCCATTGTGATGATGCGCATATCCACTTTTTTGGTTTGTTCCGCCACCGGCCAAATAACTACCGGTCCGGGCCCGCGGACATCTTTTACCCTGCCCCAGCGAAACACCACAAGACGGTCATACTCTTTGACAATTTTTAGACCCGACAGAGCCATTAAGCCGATCACGCCGCCTAAAAACCAGACAAACTCCATAACTTGCTCCTTTGAGGTATCAAGTTATGTGTACCACTGACGTAGGACGTGAGGCGGCTTGTACCCTATTTGTTATTAATTCTTATTCTCAAGTTTTTTCAGTCTGGCAATGAAGAAACCGGAGAGGTTGTGGCGGGACGGCAATAGCTGCAGATAGCCTTTGGTGGGTTGGAAATCCTTGTCTGCCTTAAGCCAAATAGCTGCAAGCTCCGGTTTTATAAAGGCTTCCAGGCTGTCAGGCTGAAAGTCTTTGTGGGTTTCGAGGAACCACTTTATCAGCTCCTCATTTTCTTCTGCTTCAATAGAACAGGTAGAGTAGACCATTACCCCGCCCGGCTTCAGAAGTTTGCCGGCATTGTCCAACAATTGTTTCTGTAATTCAACTAGTGCCACCATAT
Organism: Chloroflexota bacterium; assembly: GCA_005240105.1. Lineage (GTDB taxonomy): Bacteria > Cyanobacteriota > Vampirovibrionia > Obscuribacterales > Obscuribacteraceae > SBAT01. The sequence continues at coordinate 5,493 of SBAT01000012.1, read as the reverse complement.
CCGGTGCCTGCCTGTTCAAGGATAAGTCTGAACGCCGATTAATTACGCCTGTCCCGGAACACGGTGCATCAATCAGTATGCGATCAACAAATATGCCCTCGGCTAGAGATTCTTTTAGATCAAGGCTTGTGCCATCGGCTATTAGTACTTCAATATTGGTCAAACCTAGCCTGTTGCGGGTTTCCTTAAGAAGCTTCAATCGGCCGCCATGACTGTCGACGGCAATTACCCTTCCTTTGTTTTCCATTAGTTCTGCCAGATGTACGCTCTTGCCACCAGGGGCTGCGCAGAGATCAACTACAACCTCACCAGGCTTAGGGTCGACAACAAGGGAGACAAAAGATGCTGCCTCGTCTTGTACTGTAAACAGACCTTCTTTATAGCCGGGTAGCTTGTTTACTGGACCTTTTAAATTGCCGCGATCTTCAATGATCAGACAAGTTGGAACCAGCTCACCAAGTCTTGAGACTATGCCTTTAGCTTTGAAGATATCCATCAATCCTTGAGCGGTGATGGACATCTCGCAGGTTCTTAGTGTCAGTTCCGGAATTTCACTCGCAAAGGCAACTAGTTTTTCTGTTTCTTCCTTGCCCCAACGCTGAAGCCATTTTGTAACCAGCCAGTCTGGTTGATTGGCAGAAACCGGTTCGGTGTTTTCTTGACGGGCAAAATTTCTCAGTATGCCGTTGGTGAAGGCAACTTGACCGACGTGTCCTGTCTTCTTGGCTAGATCGCAGGCAGTATTGATTACAGCCGAGGCCGGCATGTCCGGCATGAATTGCAGCTGAAAGATGGCCATGCGCAAGACATTGCGCAACGAAGCAGGCATTTTCTCCAAGGGTCTTTTAGAAAGTTTGCTTATTTGCTGATCAATAACCTGGCGATTGCGAGTCACACCTTGTACAAGAGCTGTGACAAAGGCGCGATCCCGCTCGGGCAGGGCTTTGCGTTTGAAGGCTGCGGACAATGCTAAATTGGCATAGGCTCCATCAGAATCAATTTTGATCAATGCTTCCAGGGCAAGTTTTCTAGAAGCTAGACCTTCCTTGCTTTTGGGCGCATTGCCTTTTGATGGTGGTTTTGTTTCTTCTGACATATTTAACCCAGAGCCTGTCCTGGTTTTAGGTGCACGCCGTTGGCCCAGTCTTTGGCCGGCATCTTTGCTTTGTTTGCCGGTTGGACTTGAATGATTTCTAGGCGGTCTGAGCCATCAACTCCACAAGCGACAGTTAATACATCATCAATTTTTGTAATCTCGCCTGGCTTATGCGGGGTCTCAGAAATGTCTACCAGTCCGTAAGACAACCTCGTCTGGATTATTTTTAAAGGCTTGTCCTGATAGGCAGTTGAAGTGCCTGGCCAGGGCACCAGTCCACGCACGAGGTTATGGATTTCTTGAGCTGGTTTTGCCCAATTGATTATCCCTAATTCCTTATTCATCATTGGCGCATGCGTTGACTGGCTGTCGTCTTGTTTTTCAGGGCGTAAGCTGCCGACCAGCATGTGCTCCAGTGTTTCAATTACCAAATTAGCCCCTGCCTTTGCTAAAACATGGGCCAGCTCTTCTGCGTTCATGTCTTGATCAATGGGTACTTCCCGTTTGAGAAGCATGTCGCCTGTGTCCACGCCGGCATCGGTGAACATGGTGGTAATGCCGGTTGATGATTCACCGTTGATTATTGCCCAATTGATTGGAGCCGGTCCGCGCAATTTCGGCAAGAGCGAAGCGTGCAAGTTAACCACCCCAAACGGTGCCATCTCTAACACCGGTTGCTTTAGTATTTGCCCAAAGGCAACCATGACTAGGACTTCTGGATTCAAGTCTTTCATGGCTTCTACAGTTTCCGGCGATTTGGAAAGTTTTACCGGCTGCAATACAGGTATGCCAAAATCCTCAGCGACAACTTTTGTTGGCGGCATGTGCAAGTGCTTGCCACGACCTGATGGTTTATCAGGCTGTGTGACAACAGCTACAACTTCCCCTTTTGGCCAATCAATTAGCTTCTCTAGTGTGGGAACAGCTATCTGAGGCGTTCCGAGGAAGATTATGCGCACTATTTTTCGATGCGGATTTCGACAATATGATCGAAGTTAACGCATATGCGGTCATCGATCATGATGTACATCAGTCTTGTGCCGTCGAAAACAATGTTGGTTAGGGTGCCCGTGAAGTTCTTGTCTTGCACGGACATTACTACCACTCGTTCGCCAACCCACTGGCGCAAGTAGACGAGCTTTTCTTTGGCAATTTGGGCTTGTGTCATCACAGGACTCCTTACATGTTTTCGATTATTGCCGAGGCGAATTCCGATGTTTTGAGCTTGGTTGCACCAGGCATCAAACGCTCGAGATCGTACGTAACCAGCTTCTTCTGAATTGTCTTGCCGAAGGCGCTGTGGATAATGTCACGTACTTCGTTCCAGCCGAGGTACTCGAACATCATGGCGCCGGAGAGGATGACCGAACCTGGATTAATTACATCCTTGCCGGCATATTTCGGAGCGGTTCCGTGAGTGGCTTCGAAAATTGCACATTCGTCGCCAATGTTAGCGCCTGGGGCAATACCCAGACCGCCGACTTGAGCAGCACAGGCGTCAGAGAGGTAATCGCCATTCAAGTTGGTTGTGGCAATGACCGAATATTCATCCGGACGTGTCAGAACCTGTTGGAACATGGAATCAGCAATGCGATCGTTCAAGAGTACTTTGTTATCCGGCATCTTACCTTCAAACTCGGACCAGAGCGTATCTTCGCTAACTACATTGTCCTTGAACTCAGCATTGGCCATTTCATAGCCCCAGTCTCTGAAAGCGCCTTCGGTGAACTTCATGATGTTGCCTTTGTGCATCATGGTTACGCTCTTGCGCTTGTTCTCGATGGCATATTGGATAGCACGCTTGATTAGACGCTGGGAGCCAAATTTAGAAATTGGCTTGATGCCTATTCCTGAATCCGGGCGAATTTTCTTACCGAAGCCTTCAATAAAGCTGATGAGCTTTTTGGCTTCTTCCGAACCCATTGGGTATTCAATGCCGGCATAAACGTCTTCGGTGTTTTCACGGAAGATGACGACATCGAGTTTCTGTGGGGCGACAACCGGTGAGGGAACTCCCTGGAAGTAGCGGACCGGACGAACGCAACAGTAAAGGTCAAAAATCTGACGCAAGGTGACGTTCAAGCTGCGGATACCGCCTCCGACTGGTGTGGTTAGAGGACCCTTAATACCGACACCAAATTCTTTAATAGCAGCCAAACTATCTTCAGGTAGCCAATTACCGAAGTTCTCATTTGCCTTTTCACCGGCAAAAATTTCAAACCAGGCAATGGAGCGTGCCTTGCCATAAGCTTTGTCCACGGCAGCATCAAATACGCGCTTTGAGGCCCGCCAAATATCAGCACCTGTGCCATCGCCTTCAATGAAAGGGATGATTGGTTTTGCTGGCGTTACCGGCTTGCCGTTTACAAAAACGATCTTTTCGCCGGCTGGAACGTTCAATCCGTTAAATTTCTTGGTAATCACTTGCGACATTCTGCTGCCCCTACCGTGGATATTGGAAACTGTATCGAAATATTTGAGCCGATAACAGCTCCACCCATTATCTCGGGTATTTGGCTCAAATCTGAATATGATCAAAAAATACTAACGAATGAAGATGCAGCTATCTATATGATTTGCTTGGCGCATACGAACGGGGTGTTACCTACTTGCAAGCCAAGTGGCGTCCAGGGCTATTAACCCTTCTGCCTGCCGGAATTTACCTGGCAGTCTTCATGGTCGTGCCTCTTTGCATTCTCCTTGTCTTCTCCCTGGGCTTCCGCGATGAGCTTGGCCGGATTTGCTTGGGATTTAGCTTCTCTAACTACGTCCGGTTTTTCACCGGACCTTATTTGGGTACTTTGTGGCGCTCGTTAATTCTGGCAATGTCAACAACTGTGGTTTGCCTGGTCCTTGGATTTCTACTTTCTTTGTGGCTGGCCTTTTGTGTACCCAAGAAGCGCCAAAATTTGATGATGATGCTTTTGTTGATGCCCATGTGGACATCCTTTTTGCTGCGCATTTATGCCTGGATGATTATCCTCAGACCGACAGGCTTGCTTACGGAATTTATGCACTTTGTCGGTTGCGCCAATCCAATGCCGATTCTCTACACGCCGGGAGCAATTATGTTGGGCATGGTTTACAACTACTTGCCATATATGATCTTGCCGGTGTTTGCTGCTTTTGAAAAGCTTGATCTTAAACTCTTAGAAGCAGGAGCTGATTTGGGAGCCACTCCCTGGCAGTCTTTTTGTCGCATAACTCTGCCTCTTAGTGCGCGTGGCATTGTTGCTGGTGTCATTATGGTTTTCATCCCAAGCTTGGGCGACTATGTAACGCCTGATCTGTTGGGTGGAGCCAAAACTATGTTTATTGGTAACCTCATTCAAAACCAGTTTCTGACCGTGCGTGATTGGGCCTTTGGATCGGCTGTTTCAACGGTTCTTATAATCATTGTTGCCGCAGCTGTTTTTGTTTATTTGAAATATGCCGATACGGATTTCAGCAAGGCTTGATTTTTTTCAAGAGTGAGACAAGCCGGTCGTAGTCATCACGGATGAGATGCGAAAGAGCTTTGCCTGCCTCGACGAGAAACGCATGGCCATCCCTGTGGCAAGGTTCTGCTTGTCTAATTGCAGCGGCTAGGAGTTCGTCTGTCGGAACACTCAACACATTGGTTAAGAGGCGCAAGAATCCTGGATCTAAAGTTAGTGCGCACACTTCGTCTGAGTTTGCAGCAAAGACAAAATCGTGGACTTGCGGTGGCTTGGGTGGCAAGTGCAAACGCAATTGATTGTCTTGTTTGAAGCCGATTATCGTGGCATGGATTTGTGTTTGCAGAAGAGAGAAGATATGCGGCTGTTCAATTCGCAATTCCTGCCTGCTTAATCCAAGTGCCGATGGTTTGTGCTGCGCATCATAAGGACCGGTAATGATGTTGTAGACAACAGCGTAGGATGAGAGCCCCTCTTCGACTGATTCGACGCGCAAGAAGCTGCCAAAATTTGGACGCGGTATTTCTAAGGCGCTACCGTCTTTGTCGGAAGACCAAAGCTCAGTCGTAAATTCAGTAATAGATGAAGAGATAACTTCACCAACGGCATTGGCAATTGTTCTTTCAGGTTGTTTGAGTTTCACAATCTCAATATGCCCAAAGTGCAATATTATCGTCGCTTGGCAACGCGGGTTTTTCGTCAGGTCTTGCTTTCCAGCTTATTAAGAGGGAAGTAATAAAGGATTTTAGCTTTCAATTCCATAGTGTATTGTGGTTTCTCCCAAGTTTCTCTGACAGGAATTTGTCATGTTCTTGGGATTTAAAACTGGAAACTACGTGGATTTATGATCAGGAGGATCGTTCATGAATAACCTCAACAAAGTTCAACTAGCTTCAGCTTTGGTAGCAGCTTTGGGAATTGCTTCCCAGGGTGTGGCATCCGCTGCTGACAAGGCTACCG
>SBAT01000088.1 GCA_005240105.1 Chloroflexota bacterium | reverse complement strand
GTTACCAGCCTTGGGCAGCGGTAGTTAAAGACGTAGTTGTTGTTGTTTGCCAGTGTGTCTTGCGGAATTTCATAGATATTTTGAGTATTCAGATGGGCTAGTCCTTCCGGTTTGTCCTTGATTTCAGTCAGGTCAATAAACCGGGCTATCTTGTTTTTCTGTGGTGAATTCTTCAATACCAATAGCAGGCTGTTTATTTTCTCGCCTCCCTTCAGTGGAAATACACCAGGACCCAATTCCACACAGGTATCAATTGCGGTTTTTTCTAGGAGGCTTTCCCTTAGTTTGCTGTAGCTAGGCAGACTAAGAACAGACGACTGTGTGATGACTCCGACCATGCCGGATGGCTCTGCGAATTCAATGCAGCGCTCTAGAAAGGCATTGGCAAGATCATTGTGTGAATTTGGAAATGCAACCTTCAATGCCTGCTTGAGCGATCTATCCAGTAGCTTGCGACCGATGTAAGGCGGGTTGGTAACTACGACGCGATACTTTCTACTAAGTATGTGGTCTAAGGGCCATTGCCTGTTGAGGCTGCCGAGCATGCCTTTCAAAGCATCGCTGTCAGCGGCAGATTGAAGATTTACAGGCTGTATATCTAGAGCATTTGTTTTGAGACTTCTGATCATCAGGGCAAGAGCTGAAACTGCTAGTGCCCTCTCGTCAATGTCGGCACCGAATAGATTTTGCTTTAACAGTATTTTGCCGGCTTCTTTCTCCGTGGCACCTTCTTGTATGTAGAGGCGGCTAAGTATATTGAAGGCTTTTACAAGAAAGTTGCCGGCGCCCGAAGCCGGATCTAGTACTGTGATTTTATCAACGGATATTTTTTCATTCCACAATGGCATTATTGTGCTTTGCAATAAATAGTCGGCAACCCAATCGGGAGTATATAGTTGGGTAAAGTCGATTAGGGTCTGAGCATCTATTGTTTTGTCCGATTGGGAAAGATTGCCCAGGGATTGTGATCGCTTAGGTGAACAAAGAAATTGATATGTGTAGCCCAGAGTTGTCTCATCACTCCAGAGAATGTCCAAATTCTTGTTTTGTAGGCTTTGCCAGGTTGTTTTCCAGATTGCCTCGGGGCATTCAGGCCGCGGCAGGTGGTGAATTAGTTGTCCTGCAAATGAAGACAGTTGAGAATAAATTTCCTTTGTCAGTTGCATTAAGTCAGCAGCGGAAAGACTGTCGCTGGCGATATTGGCACTGCTTATAAGGTGTTTGAGCCTGTTGTTGCGGACAATTATCGTCAATGCAGCCAAGTAAAGAATCAAAGATGCATTATTGTTATCTGAAGGCAAACTAACTATGGTTTGCCTTAAGTATGCCAATGGGGAGTTTCTGCTTTTTCTTGTACCTGCCATTTGTTCTTCTCAAGTTGAAGCGGAAACTGCAAGACCTGTATGTTTGGTGATAAAAGCTAGCGTAAGCGCCCAGGCATCTTCAGCAGCTTGGGGATTGTAATGTTCTCGTCGATCATTGAAAAAAGCATGTTCGGCATTGTCATAGATTTTTAGTTCAAACGATTTACCTAAATCGGAAAGTTTGTCTTCAAAGAGTTGGATTTGATTGGGAGGAATAATCGGGTCTATACCGGAAAATAGGGCTAATACCGGGCAATTAATTCCTTCTGCATAGTCGATTGGACTGAGCGGTTTCTTGTCTGATGTCTCCGGATATAAGACTCTTCCGTAATAGTCGATTACAAAGGCCAGATTTTTTGACCTGCCGGCCAACATGAAGGCAAGTGCTCCGCCCATGCAAAAACCGATCGCGCCTACTTTATCGGCTATTACCGCTTGATTGGCGCGTGCTGACTGCAAGACTGCCTGCATAAGCGAGATTACCTGACTGTCTTCCAGAGAGAAAAAGAAGGAACGCATTTGATCCAGGTTGGTGCGATCTAGTCCCTTTTCGGCAGCCAGCCAGAACAAATCAGGAGCCCAAACCCGTAAACCCTGTCTGGCAAAGCGTTGCGCTAGATCCTTGATATGCTCATCCAGACCAAAGATTTCATGGATGATTATCAGACCAGGGTATTTATTGTTGTCGTTCGGTTGAGCCGTGAACACCGGCATGTAGCCGAGGTCGGTTTTTAGGCTCTCCATGGACAGTTTCAGACCCATTAAGCACCCCTTAAGGCTTCTCGGGGCAAAGCTTAGCACGCTGCCGGCTATCGTCAAAGCGGCTGCCTGGGTACAATCAAAGTGGGCGGGAGTAATCCCAAATTGGACACTAGCTATTAAGGCTTTGAAGAGGTGCAGCTAAGAAAGCACAAACGATCTTATAGTTTGATTTTGGCCGCTCTGACTTTTGTCAGTGCGCTGTGCTTTTGCCGTGGTTTTGCTAACCCAGCCGTTAAAGATACTGAACATCATTCATGGAATAGGCTTGTAGCAATTGGAGCTCAGTTTAAGCCTGCTCAACCAGGGACAAGAATCGCTTGCGTTCCCATCGTATTGCCGGGACAATCCGTGTTTGTGACGGCTGTGTCGTCGCGCAACAAACCGGCAGCTGATGTGTCGGTCATGGTCAATGGCATGCCTGTGAATACCGACATGGAAGGACTGGCAGTTTTTACAGCACCGGATAGTCAGACCATGACGCTTGCCCTGATGGATGCCGGACACAAAGTCTTGTACGAACGTAGGTATGTTGCCTCCGGCGGCAAGCTTGTAGCGCAGCCGTTGAATGGGGCATTGCTAAGTAGACTGTTGGATGCCAGTCCAACCACTGGCAATTCGCCCTCCATGGTTTATGCGCCACTTGTCACAGCGCCTGGCTTAGAATTGATGATCATCGGACACAACTTCTCTGCCAATCCTGAAGATATTCAAGTCATTCTAGATGGTGTGAGCATACCTGTTACCTCGTCTTCCCCGGTGTCTTGCCTTTGTGTGGTGCCGAATCGGACTGGCATTGGTCCCTTGAAAGAAATATTTGTGAAGGTGGGAGATGATCCTTCAACGGCGCGTGAAGTTGATGTCGCCAATGCTGAACTCATATACCGCGAAGCCACCCTTGTACCTGGTGCTATCTACCATGGACGCATACAAGTAATTGGGACAAATTTCCCCTGCCTCTTGGAAGTAGAAAATCGTTTCCCGCAAATGGTGACATTGTCTCTGCCCGGTGGCTCTGCTATGTCGACGGTATCCAGCATCCTCACTCCTGGCGGAGAGCGCAATTTGGTGCCGGTGGACATTCAGGTTAAAGAACCAGTGCCATTTTTGGTTGATGTGCGAATATTGCCGAATTTGCCCGGAGCTCCGGGATCTGAAGACTACGCTGGCGATCCTAACTATGTAAATTTGGTCAGGCAGACAAATCTTGGCGATATAACTCGCTTGAAAAGGCGTCTGATTGCCATAGACAAAAGACTGGCTACGCTGAAAAATCTAGTAGGCGCGCCAGGTGATCCTCAAGCCCAACGCCGAGACAAACAAGAAAAGTTATTGAAAGAAAGACGCGCGCGCTTGAATAACATGTTGAACAATCAACGGCAGTTATTCATGTCTTTAGGTGGAACAGACAATGATTATCAAAAGGCTTTGGAGCTGGCACAAGCTGAAACGCAGCCGGCTGCACCAAATATTCAACTCTTGCCGCTGCCGGCTCAAGCTACGCCGAAACCCACCTTGCAGGGGCAGCGTGCTTTGTAGGGCTAAACTGTAGCCTTGGCTGGTTCAAATACAATGTTGTGCTCCTTCATGCGGTTGAAGGCTTCTTGCAGACGATTCTTGTCTGCGCACAATGACAGGCGGAAGTAACCTTCGCCTGATGGACCATAGGCTGTCCCTGGCGGCACCATGATGCCGGCTTCTTCCAGCATGAGCTCGCTAAATGTTGTAGACGTCATGCCTTTTGGCACAGGCAGCCACATGTAGAAAGTTGCCTTGGTCGGCTTCACCGGCCAACCAAGACTTGTAAGGGCGGCAACCGCTAGGTCGCGACGTTCCTTGTACAACTTGTTGCAGGCATCAATGTGATCTCGTGGCCCTTTGAAGGCAGCAATTGCTGCTATTTGAATGGCCCGGAAAATGTCAGTGTCGACATTGGCCTTTATCTGGGCCAGTGCTTTTACTGCTTCCTTGTTGCCACAAGCATAGCCAACTCTCCAGCCGGTCATGTTGTAGCCCTTAGATAGACTGTGGAACTCGATGGCAATTTCCTTGGCACCAGGTACTTCAAAAATTGAATGGGCAACATTACCGTCGAAAGTCATTTCGGAATATGCCAGGTCGGAGCAAAGTAGAATGTCGTGCTTCTTGCAGAAGGCCACGGCCTTTTCTAAAAACGCCATATCAGCAAATCCTGCAGTCGGGTTGTTCGGGTAATTGATGAACAACAACTTGGCTTTGTCTGCCACCGCGTCTGGTATCGCTTCCAGATCTGGCGTGAAATCGAAATCCGGGCGCAAGGGCATGAAGTGCGGTGTGCCGCCGGCAAGAATTGTTGATGTACGGTATACCGGATAAGCCGGGTCCGGAATGATTGTGGTATCGCCTGGATCAACCATCGCCAAGATAGTATGGTGAAGTCCTTCCTTTGTACCAATTAGAGAAGTCAGTTCTGAATCCGGATCAATGTCTATTCCAAATCGCTTGTGACACCACTCAGCCGCGGCTTGTTTGTATTCTTTCATGCCGCCAAAAGGTGGGTAGCGGTGATTAGCCGGCTCGTCAATGGCCTTGTGCATGGCATCCAAGACATGTTTAGGAGTTGGTTGGTCTGGGTCGCCAATGCCTAAGTTGATGACATCTACTCCGCGGTCAATCGCGGCGAGGCGCTTCTTGTCCAGGGCGGCAAAAACGTATGGGGGAATAGACTTAATTCTGTTTGATAATTCCATGTCTCAAACCTGGCTCCATTTCCGGGAGTTGTGCCCGACATTACCTTTACCTAAGGTTAAGAATTCAAGTAAGGTCACAATTGAATATTAACTTAGACGTTATGCTTACCTATTCTACTAACCTTTGTCTCAACATTCAGCCTTTGTTGCTGACGAAAAACTAAGAGTCAATGCAAAGTACCGTTGTCGATTTATCCCACTTGCTTGCCCCGGTAAAGCCGGAGATGCAGCTGGTTGATACTTGGCTTGTGAGCAATCTGATCGATGACAATGCTTTTGTCTCCGACCTGCTTGCGCAAGTATTTAAAGCCGGCGGTAAACGCATACGACCAGCCTTGACGATGCTTTCTTCGAAAGCAAGCTTGCCAGATGGAGATGAAATTTCTCGCCTGCACATTATCCTTGCCGTATTAACCGAACTAATCCATACAGCCAGCTTGGTACACGATGATGTAATTGACCAAGCATCCCTGCGTAGAGGTGAATCAACAGTCAATCGCAAGTGGAACGATAAATTGGCTGTGCTCATTGGCGACTTGCTTTTTGCTCAAGCATCTATTTGTTTAGCCAGGTTGATGAACCCCCAGATTGTCGGCATCTATGGACAAGTTCTGGGTGATTTATGCGCTGGTGAAATTCGCCAGATGCGCCAACAATTCGCAAGCGTTGTTGATTGGGATGCTTACCTTCAAAAGTCTGTGCACAAGACGGCCTCGTTGTTTGCCGCCGGCTGCCAATCCAGTGCCATTCTAAACAGGCGTGAAGAGCTTGTTGTTGCCTCGCTCAAATCTTATGGCACTAACCTGGGTGTTTGTTTCCAGATAGTAGATGATCTTTTGGACGTGACAGGCAATACGGATCAATTGGGCAAAGCTGCCGGAAGCGATTTGGCTAATGGTGTCATAACTGCACCAGCCTTGTTTGTGCTCGAACAAAACGATAAAAGCGCTAGTCGCTTGAAAGAACTTATCGATACCCGCGCTGTTGGTCAAGCCGATGGGCTGACCGAGGCTCTAGCTGTCATTTCGCAAGCAGGCGGCATTGAGAAGACAGTTAAGCTGGCCAGTAAATATGCCGAAGCCGCTAAGTCCAGTTTGGATTGTCTGCCGGCATCTACCTATAAGGACTCTCTGGCTGCCGTAGCCGACTACTTGTTGGTGAGAACAAATTGACGCAGATGATAACACCGGAGAAGAATGTGGCTAAGCCTGTTCCTAATAAGTCAGGCAGCTTTTGGACGCCGTGGGCTTCTGTAAAGTTGACGGTGCTTTTACTTAGCTTGATTGCACTGACCATACTCATTGGTGCCTGGTGCCCGCAAGAAAGCCAGGGCGGCATTCAGAAGGTAATTGATCAATTTGGCGAAGAAACAGCACTGGCATTTAGCAAGATTGGTATTACGGATATTTTCCATTCCTCGTGGTTCCTTTCACTGATCGGACTTTTGACTATCAATATGATTGCTTGCAGCGTGCAGAGAGTTTTTCCTAAAGTACGTTCACTTAAGCAGGTGATGCCTTATCTTAAAAGCAACGCCATAGATAAGCTGGTCATTACAAAAAAGGTTACGCTCAATGTGCACCCGGAAACGGCTCTCTATCGCCTGACTGAAAGACTAAAGCGCAAGGGATATACGGTTAGGAAAGAAGGTATTTACCTAACTGGTGAATTCGGCAAATACGGTCGCCTGGCGCCGACTGTTACTCACATCGGACTTTTGACTCTCTTACTGGGTGTGACTATCACTTCCTGGACAGGCTTTACTGGTTTTCAGCCTGTGCCTGTAGGCAGCATTATGAATTTTGAGTCGTCGGAGCACAGCAAACTGTGGATAGGTAAGCTGCCCAAATGGTCCGTCAAAGCTGAGAAAAGTTGGCGAGAGGACTATCCGACAGGCGATGTGAAACAGTGGTATACGGATTTAGCTGTTGTTGACGAACAGGGTAAAGTACTAAAGCGCCAACAGATTTCAGTCAATAACCCGCTTACAGTTGGCGATGTTGATATTTATCAATCGAGCTGGGGTTTGGATCGCATCGTCCTTACTTTCAATGACACTGTGCGTGTTCTCAACTTGAGACCAATGGGCAAGTTGTACGCGGCATTTCTCCCTCTCGATGAAAAAACGATTTTATTATTCTCTGTTCGTGATCAAATGAAACCGCTGCGTGTATTTGCCAAAGCTGATGGTTGGGCAGGACCAAAGTTGCTCACCGAAATTCCTTTGAACGGCAAGGCGAAATTAGGTGGGGTGGAAGTTGGTTACAAGAACGTATTTGCCATTACCGGTCTGCAATACAAGTGTGATCCAGGACTGCCTATCACATATGTAGCTTTCGGCTTCATCATCTTAGGTGTGCTACTGGCAGCAATTCCGCATAGGCAACTATGGGCCAGTGCCAACAATCTTGAGGATGGCTGCGAGCTTTCTATTGGCGGACACAGCATGAAGGCCAAGCGAGCATTTAGCCAAAGCCTTAATGCGATAGTTCATGATTTAGGTAATCCACTAATAAGCAATCCGATTGCTTCAGAAAACAAAGCAACAATAGAGGAAAAGGTAAATGTCTGATTTACAGTTGACGCTAACAAATACAGCGGGCATTTCAACCATTGTTTCGTTCTGGGTGTTTGTAATTGCCAACGCTTTTTCTCGACGCAAGGACACGATGCAAAAAATTGGCGTCGTGGTAACAATGATTGGTTTCCTTACACTAACTGCTGCCATTGTTGGTAGAGGCATTGAAGCTCAGAGGTTTCCTCTGGCGAATCTATATGAGTCACTGTTGTGGTTTGCCTGGGCGACTATGGGTTGTTTTCTCCTGTTGGAAAAAACATACGGTGTCAAACAACTCGGCTGGTTGGCCAGTCTGGTTGCCGCCACCATGTTTCTCTACGGAAGTTGGCTGCCTGTCTCACAGCAGCAAATCACACCATTGGTGCCGGCACTTGTTAGTTACTGGAGGCAGATTCATGTGCCACCATTGATTGTTTCTTACGCTATGTTTTTCTTGTCCGGTACATCCGGCTTGATGCAACTATGGCAAGCTGGTCGCCTGCGTTCCTTGCTTTGGGCGGTCGTCGCCCTGCTTCTAAGTTCGCTGGCAATTGGTCTTGGCACATACACGCCAATTGACAGCTACTGGCTGCAGATACTTTTCGTTGGCGGTAGTCTTGTCGGCGTAGGTCTGGCCTGGTGGAACCTTAAATCGATAAATACAGCCATAGGCAATGAGGAAAGAGCTTCCTTATATGATGAGGTTTCCTACCGGGCAATCATGATTGGTTTCCCGCTTTTAACTATCGGCGTAATTACTGGCGGTCTCTGGGCCAACCATGCCTGGGGCACCTATTGGTCCTGGGACCCCAAAGAGTCCATGGCTCTTGTCACGTGGCTGTCCTTTGCTGCCTATATTCACCTACGTATACACAGGGAATGTTCGGCTGAAAAGCTCTCTTTGGTAGCTGTTGTCGGCATGCTTTTAACCTTGCTGACCTACCTGGGCTTTAATTCCTTGGGCTTTGGCGGGCTCCACAGCTACGGAAAATTTAAATAATAATGTAGGATGGGTTAGGAAAGCCTAAATCCAGGGTTAACCCCATTATGGTTCTTGACTAGGAACCTTTTAATAGATGTAGGCGTCTTACACCACAGGTTAATGAGGTTATCTGAAACCTCCGCTTTGCCATCGGGTAGTACAGGGTACAGGACGAATTTAACACTAAGAGCCGGAAAGAACGGAAACCGTATGACTAGACAATATGCAACTGCTGTTGATGATTTAAACCTGGAGGAATTAATTCCAGGGTTTTCTGCTGCTTCCTTTGGCGGCGCAGATGGTGGTGTTGAGTTTGAAGAGACCCAGGAACCTGAAGCGGAAACTGAGGTCAAGGTTCAAGCCGAGGACTCGGTACAAGTTTATTTGCGCGCAATTGGGCGCATCAAACTTATAACCGCCGCCGAGGAAATTGAATTAGCGCGCCGGATTGCCCGTGGTGACAAAGTTGCCAAAAAGCGGCTAGTACAATCGAATTTACGATTGGTTGTAAGCGTCGCCAAAAAATATCAGGGCCGTGGATTGCCATTTCTTGATTTAATTCAGGAAGGCAACCTAGGTTTAATTCGTGCTGCAGAGAAATTTGATTCGGAGCGTGGTTTTAAATTCTCGACGTATGCCACATGGTGGATTCGTCAGGGAATCACACGAGCGCTGGCCGATAAGTCGCGCACCATTCGTGTGCCGGTGCACATGGTTGAGACAATCAACCAATTGCGCAAGACGACACGTAAGTTGTCGCAAGAATTAGGGCGTAGACCGACGCTGGACGAATTGGCTAAGGGCTTAACGGTTAATGTACAGAAAGTAAAAGACATACTTGCGGCCACGCGTACTCCGCTGTCTTTGGATACACCATATGGTGAAGATGAGGACAATTCCTTGGCGGAATTAGTCGAAGATGAAAACCTCGTTTCGCCTGATGATAAGACAGAGTCGCACTTAATGTCGAAAGATGTGCGTGATGCACTGTCCATGCTGACGCCGCGTGAACGGGACATTCTTATGCTGCGTTATGGTTTGAACGACGGCATGCCGAGGACTCTTGAACAAGTCGGCCGCATGGTTGGCATAACACGTGAACGTACGCGGCAGATTGAAATTAAGGCGCTACGCAACCTGAGACAATCGGAAGAGACTTCCAAGCTCAAAGAGTATTTAGGAAATTAGTTTGTAATGCTCCGGTTCCGCTACCGCTTCACCTTCGCTTGCTGTCCAGCAGCCCACGCTCCACTTCGCATTGCTCATCGCAACGCTCCGTTCTCGCTGTAGCTAGTTATCTACAACCTTATTTCTTGAATGACGCCGTCTTTGACGAGGATTTCGCCGCCTTCAAGACGTTGGAAGATGTTTTCGCCGACGCGGACTTCAACTGGATTTTCCAGGGTGAATTGCGTGACTACGGAGCCTACAGGTAGCTCGTTTAAAGCTTGGTTTTGACCGGTCATTTCTTCTTTGAGCTGAGCAAGGCGCATTTTTTCTGTTTCCACCTGTTGGCGAATTGCTTCAACTTGCGCTTTGGTATCGTTGCTCATTGGGCTGATGGCGCGCTTTTCGATGTCCGCTACGGCGCGCTTTGCCTTAAACTCTAGCTGTTGCAGTTCGGCGTCTATTTGCTGCAGGTTTTTGGTTATTTCACCGGCAACTTGGTTCTTGAAATTTTCCGTGACGATTGCCCGGACGGATACTTGCCGCATGAGTTGAATGGACTCGACCATGAGAACCTCCTGAACGTGCTAAACAGCACGACTAGTTTAGCAGAAGAAGATTATTGACATCTTGACCGCTTCAGGATTTACCTGTTGTCATTTAGACGCTCAATTCAGGTCGTCTTGCTTTTCCAGTAGAGCCTTGAGAAGAGGCAGGCTGTCCGGTTTGCTGCCGGTCGTTTTAAATACCCAGTCAGGCAAAGGAGCGGAGGCGCGTTCCTTGGGAGCTACGTAATAGCGCCCACGGTTGCCGAGTACCTGTTGAATGACAGCGGCCGCTTTGACTATTTGAGCGTGTAGCTTTTGATCACTAGCGGAAACTGGGTGTTTCAGTGAATTTAGGTATGGTGCGCTATTGAGTAAGGTGACCATGGAGAAGTCGCCGACTATGGCGCTTATTGCACCGTCTAAAGCAAAAGCGGACATTCCACGACGTCCAACACCGTCGGCGGGTACTGATTCGGACTG
>SBAT01000203.1 GCA_005240105.1 Chloroflexota bacterium | reverse complement strand
CCGGAAAAGGACAATCCGGACAATGTACAGGATTTCGTCTATCCGTTTGTCGTGGAATTCTGTCCGGGGGAAAATCATGTAATTGACAAACCATCTGGTTACGAGCAGTTTCGTGATCAAGGAAAATTTTCTTTTGATGGCTACCAGATGTTTTGTGGAAGAGACTTTACCAAAGGACCCAAGGTTGGTGAAAAATTCCCCTTCTGGGCATACAGGCGCTTGATTGATCAATCAATGTTTGCCAATGGTGCCTACAGCAAAGATCTCGCGATGATCAATTGGTCGAGTAATGATTTAAGAGGTTTGAATATCA
Source organism: Chloroflexota bacterium (assembly GCA_005240105.1). Classification (GTDB taxonomy): domain Bacteria; phylum Cyanobacteriota; class Vampirovibrionia; order Obscuribacterales; family Obscuribacteraceae; genus SBAT01. The sequence goes on along the minus strand of SBAT01000203.1, from coordinate 5,640 downwards.
TTGACAAGCCGGCTAAAACAATGTCTGAAAGATTAGCTGAGGCAAAGAATTTGAGCTTAGGATTTCTCTACTGGCTGCAGACCGAAGCCCCCAGAGACGATGGTGGCAAGGGTTATCCGGAATTGCTTTTGCGTAAGGATGTCCTGGCAACAGAAGACGGTCTTAGCAAGTATCCCTATATCCGCGAAGCTCGCCGCATTGTTGCCCGCACAACTATCTTGGAGCAAGATATTGCCAGTGCCACCAATAAGACAGCGCGCGCAAAAGTGTTTAACGAAGCCGTGGGCATTGGCCTTTACCCGATAGACATTCATGGGCATCAAGAGGTCCCTGGTGCCGGACAAAATGCGAAGCCTTTCCAGATACCACTGGGCGCCTTGTTAACTAAGCGCGCATCGAATGTAATTCCCGCTGCGAAAAATATCGGCACTACGCACGTAAGTAATGGTGCCTATAGGCTTCACCCTGTTGAGTGGGGCATTGGTGAAACGGCCGGCATTCTTGCTTCGTATTGTGCCAAAAATAAAATAAGAAACGAAAAGGCAGTCTCTCAACTCAAGCATCTGCGTTGTATACAAAAATCGCTTGTCGAGCAAGGTAGTCCCATTTACTGGTTTTCCGATATTGCCACAACTGATCCTGATTTTGCAGCAATACAACTGTTGGCCGTAATTGGCGCCATTGAAACTAAGCCGGAGAGTCTACTCTTTGAGCCCGATATACCAGTCACGCGTTCAGAAGTTGCTGCCGCGCTAGCCAAGGTATTACGTTTGACAAATCTCATTGACAATAAAATGATGGTGACAATAAAAGACGGAACTTTTGCTGGCGAAGATCTGCTGAGTTGGGAAGAATTAGCAACAATTGGCCGGCATAGGGCGATAAAGAAGGCAACTTTGCGGTCTGATGGTGGCCCTGTATCACGCCGGGATTTCGCTGCCTGGCTCTATTTAGTTGCCACAGACAACAGATATTTCGGCAGGATTTGACAGGGGTCTTCCCGGCTGCGGTCTTCCGAAGAGAAGGTAGAAAAACGGACTTGCCAACATATCTAAGTAGTTATATAATTAGTTCATAAAAATAGCCCGATGGATTGGTGCCAGCAAGCGTAAGGTTAAGGATTTTCCTGACCAAGCCAGGGAAGCAGCAGGTCACCAAATTTGGCAAGTGCAGTGTGGTAAGGATCCGGATGATTGGAAGCCAATGCCTACTGTTGGTAAAGGCGTCAGGGAAATAAGAATCCACAAACCGCATGAACACAGGGTTATATACATTGCCCAATTCGCCGAGGCCATTTATATCCTACATGCTTTTGAAAAGAAGACCCCAAAAACATCTCAGAAAGACATCGAAATAGCGAGAACCGCATATGCCAAAATCAAAGAAATCCGCAAAAGCTAGCAAAAAACCTAAGTATGAGGTCGGCTCCGGCAATATTTTTATTGACTTGGGCTTTCCTGAAGAAGAAGCCGCTAATTTGCTCATGCGTTCAAATCTAATGATGATGCTCAAAGATGCCATCGAAAATCGCGACTGGACACAACAGCGTGCGGCTAAAGAACTTGGCGTTTCCCAATCCAGAGTATCGGATTTGTTTACAGGACAAATTCATAAATTTTCAGTCGATATGCTCATGAAGTGGCTAAATCGCGTCGGAAAGGAAGTCGTTGTTAGCGTTAAAGATAAAACAGAAGTTGCTTAGTCCCCGTACTATTCAGCTGTAGCCATTTTTACACTATAAACTTTTCTGTTGCTTTTTCTTTTTGCCCGTCGGCAATTTCAACACGAACGCCACGGGCGCGGCCGCGGACTCCGCTTACGGCATCCATTATGACAATCAAGTCACCAGAGGCAATTAGCCCTGAGGTGATTGCTGTAGGAATGGCTGAGCGTGGCATGGACTCGTCGTCAGTGGATGATTTGATATGCAGTGGGTAGACGCCCCATAAAAGGGCCATTTGGCGGTAGATGGAGGCTCGGGATGCGGTGGCGATAATTGGTGAGCGGGGACGGAATTTGCTTACGAGGCGGGCAGTGCTGCCGCTATATGACGGGACAATTATGGCGGCGGCATTAAGTTCGGATGCTAAGTGTGTTGCTGCTACTGTTATTGATTCCAGGATTTGTCGGCTGCCGTCAATATCTCTGTGAGAAGGCAACTGTTCAGATGTTTCTACCTTTTCAATAATGCGGATCATAGTTTCAACGGCTTCTAGCGGATACTGTCCGGAGGCAGATTCGTTGGAGAGCATTACGGCGTCGGTGCCGTCAAAAATTGCGTTCGCTACATCTGATGCTTCAGCACGTGTTGGACGCGGTGCGCTGACCATGGAATCAAGCATCTGTGTTGCGGTAATTACTGGTTTTCCGGCAATATTTGCTTGACGAATGATTTGTTTTTGAATGAGAGGGACGTCTTCCGACGGACATTCAACACCGAGATCTCCACGGGCTACCATAACGCCGTCGGCTACTGCCAAGATCTCTTGCAAGGCGTTAACGGCTTCGCGACGTTCAATTTTGGCAATTACCGGTGTTTGGCTGCCGGCTTCCTTCAGGCAAGCTTTTACTTCGCTGACATCGTTAGCTGTTTGCACAAAGGATGCCGCTACCCAGTCCACTTCGTGCTTGGCACCGAAGGCGAGATCTTTCTTGTCTTTTTCCGTGAGCACCGAAATACTGAGAAGTGAGCCTGGGAAGTTGACTCCTTTGCGCGGTTTGAGAGGACCGCCAATTTTTACTTTGGTGACAAGGGCATCTGCAGTTACGTCTTCAACGACCAGTTCCATTCTGCCGTCGTCAATTAGAACAACTGCGCCTGGCTTGATGTCTTCTAAGAGTTTTTCGTAACTGACGCTGCCTAATTTGTTAGTCGCTGTTACAGGAGTTGTTTGCAGTTTGAATGTGGAGCCGGGAATTAGTTGAACTTCGCCGTTTTCTACTTCGCCTATGCGTATTTTTGGACCCTGGATGTCTTGCAGGATGCCAATGTTTAGACTAAGTTCTTTGGCGATGCGTCTTATGCGTTTGATGTTTTCTTCGTGGGAGGCATGCTCGCCGTGCGAGAAGTTCAGACGGAAGATGTTAACGCCAGCAAGCATCATGGCTTTGATCATTTCATCGTTGGCGCAGGCTGGGCCAACGGTTGCCACAAGTTTAGTGCGCTTGTTGAAACGTTCCAAGACAGGAGCTTTATCTGTACCTTGATGACGCAAGAGTCTTTGTTTGTTGAGAAGTTGCGTTAATTGAAATTCGGTGACATAGCCAAGCTCAATTAAAATCTCGCCCAGGCGTCGTCTAGTTTTTTCCTGGACGGACATAGCTTTAGATAATTGTTCTTGACTGATGAAGTCATTGCTCAAAAGTAGGGAGCCAATGAATTGATGTGATAAATGCTCGCGCAGGATTTTATCCAATTGCTCAATGGTGATAAGTCCCATTGATAGGAGGATCTCACCAATGCGCAGATGTGGCTTCTCTGCTTGTATGTACAGAGCTGCTGTTACTTCATCAGGCGTGACCATGCCCCGAGCGACAAGCAATTCGCCGATGATGCGATTTTCGTCGAATTCAGTTAGTTTTTGTGAGGCCGGCAATGCGAGTTTCCTTGCAATTAGAAGGAGAAGAGGAATTCCAGATCTTCTTTGGTCAATTCTTTAGCGACACCTTCGTCGCCGCCAATTACTAAATCGGCAAGGTCTTTCTTTTTCTTCTGCAAGGCAATGATCTTCTCTTCTACGGTGCCTCTGGTAATCAGTTTGTAGTTGAAGACGTGCTTGGTTTGACCGATACGGTGTGCTCTATCAGTTGCCTGGTTTTCAACAGCTGGGTTCCACCACGGGTCATAGTGAATAACGTAGTCGGCTCCTGTCAGGTTAAGTCCTGTGCCACCGGCTTTCAAGCTGATCAAGAAAATTGGAATATCGGGGTTGGCGTTGAAGTGGTTGACTCTATCCAGGCGTTCTTTGGCCGGAGTCTGTCCGTCAATGTATTCGTAGGTATAACCTGCTTTTTCCAGTTCCGGACGAATGAGGGTAAGCATCTCCACGAATTGGCTGAAGATAAGTGTCTTGTGACCACCTTCAATGATATCTTCCAGCATCTCCATAAGGGCTTCCAGCTTGGACGAATCCGGCAACTTCTCTTCTTTGTCGCGGTTCTTCAATAGGCGTGGATCGCAACATACTTGACGTAGGCGCAAGAGCGCTGCCAGGACGGAAATCTGTGATCGAGCAATGCCACGTGTGGCAATTTCACCGAAGACCTTTTGACGACACTCATCAAGAACATTGAGATATAGTGACCGTTGTTCATCATCCATTTCGCAAAGGGTGACGATATCTGTACGTGGTGGCAATTCCTTTTCTACTTGGCTCTTAAGGCGTCTTAAGATAAATGGATGAACAATGCGGCGCAGCTTTTGTCCGGCACCTTCAATGCCGGCTTCAATTGGGCGCTCGAATGTCTCGTTGAACTCTTTTTGATTGCCAAGGAAATCAGGCATCAAGAAATCAAAGATGGACCACAGCTCCTTCAGGCGGTTTTCTACTGGTGTACCTGATAGAGCCAGCCTATGCAAAGCATTGAGGCTTCTAGCAGCTATGGCTCCGACGGACTCAGGGTTTTTGATGTTTTGCGCTTCGTCAAGAATGAGGTAGTCGAACTGGATGTTCTTCAAGGCTTCGTAGTCACGACGAATAATTCCGTAGGTAGTGAAGACAACATCGGGCTTGCTGCTGCTTACTTTTGTCAGCTTGGTTAAGAGCTCATTGCGGTCTCTGCCTAGAAATAGTGCTGTAGTGAGAGTGGGAGTAAAGCGCTCGGCTTCCGCCAGCCAGTTGTAGACAACGGAAGTTGGGGCTACGACAAGCGATGACATATGCTTGCCTTTTTTATGGTGCTCGAGCAATAAGGTAAGGGCTTGAATGGTTTTTCCAAGACCCATGTCATCAGCAAGGATGCCACCCAATCCGTATTCACGCAAGAAGGTAAGCCAGCTGTAGCCCTCTTTCTGATATTCACGTAGTTTGCCGCGGAAGTCCTTGTGCACATCAAGCTGTTCCAGCTTTTTGAAGTTGAGCAGTCTGTCGAGGAATTGCTGGAAGCCCTCATCGGATGTAATTTCAACTTCGTGGGCTTCAAGGGCAGCGTAAACAGGCAGTGCTTGATAGAGCGGCCGTGACATGTCCTTGCTTTGGCCGATGGATTTTAGCAAGCTGAGCAAGTTGTTGACCGGCAAGCGAACAAATTCATTTTCGTCGATTTTTAAATATGTACGGTTGCGGAAAAGAGCCTCAATGATTTGCGAGAATGGCAGCTTGTTGCCGTTGGAACGAGCAGACAAATCGAAGTCAAACTTGTAAGAGTCTTTTTTAAGCGAGACGCTGGCCTTGAGCTTGACTGCTTCCTTGCGTACGCGATAGTGCTTCAGTTGCTCCATGCCGACTATTTCCCAACCGGCACATTGTTCGGAGGCAAGGTAATAGACAACATCAAGAGCCTGATCGTCAAGGAAGAAGAATCTGTCGGCTACTGTTCGAGTTGGTTGCAAATTGGAAAGGAATCTTCTTACTTGACCCTCTTGTTCCCAGAGGCGCTTTACCCAGACGCTCTGTCCAGCGTCAGAGATTGTTCTTGTAT
>SBAT01000348.1 GCA_005240105.1 Chloroflexota bacterium | reverse complement strand
TGCCGATCATTTCCCACCCGTATCAATCATTGCCAAACTGGAAAAGCCAGAAGCATTGGAAGAGCTCGATGAGATTCTTGACCTAGCCGATGGCGTAATGATCGCTCGCGGCGACCTGGGCGTTGAACTGCCGCCAGAAGAAGTACCACCTGTACAAAAGCTAATTACAAGAAAGGCTAACGCTAAGGGCAAGCCAGTCATTACAGCCACGCAAATGCTCGAATCAATGATCGAACACGCCCGCCCAACACGTGCAGAAGCATCTGATGTAGCCAATGCCATTTTTGACGGTACTGACGCCGTAATGCTATCGGGAGAAACGGCAGCTGGCGAGTATCCACTTGAATCCGTACAAATTATGGACCGCATAGCCATAGCTGCAGAAGCCAGCATGGACTTCAAAAAATTGCACCAGCATGATCTGCCCACTTCAGCGCACGCTATTGCCCATGCTGCCTGCGCCATGGCTGTCGATATGAAAGCCAGAGCAATTGCTGCTTTTACAAAATCCGGCGCAACTGCCAGACTAATATCACAGTTCAGACCACCAGGTCCAATTATTGCCCTCACGCAACAGGCGCACGTATACAACCAGCTCTCACTTTACTGGGGCGTTGTACCGATGATGTTGACCGAGGTTTCCGACTCGGAGTCCACGCTATCCATGGTGGAAAACACGTTACTCAAAAAAGGCTTTGTCTGGCCGGGTGATTCTCTGATTATCACAGGCGGACTGCCAATTGCCGCCCGTGGACCAGCCAACTTCGTCAAACTCTCGCTTATCCCACCAAAAGTTGCGCCAGCAGTCCAGGTATTTAAGGGCATCTAGCCCCTAGACTGATTTGTCCTTCAAGCGGCCGACTTTAGTTTTCTTCTCTTTTTTCTTGTCGTCGTAATGCGCATAGGGTTCACGACTCTTCTTAAACATCGTGTCTACAGCGGCTGCAGTTTTAACTATTTCGGTCAATAACACCTGATCTACTGGAGCATCAGATTCCCGCAACTGCCGGAAGATAACACAATGCTTCAAAGCATCAGCAATAGAAAACTCGAAGATGAAGACACGATAGTCGTTACCGACTGGAATATTTCTAACGCGACGATACCCAACAGCAGGTCCCGAGGCGGCGACTTGTCCATTGGGCAGGTCTTTTCTTACAACGCCTAATTCCTCGCCAGGATTCAGGCTTATATATATCTTGTCCAACACAACTTGAACGCCATGACGTACTCGATCATGCAAGTTCATTACTCTTGTGACATTGGCATTGTTATGCACTACAAAGGCAGTACCTGCTTTGGCATAGACCGTCGTAACTGGCGTCTCAATCTCCATGTCGTTGGCTGTATTTATAAGCACGCAACCATCGGTAATGCGGTACTTGTTGGCGGCAACCTCATAGAGTTGTGCCGTTGAGCTGAGGCTGATGCCTCTCTGAGAAGCCTCACCGGAAAGCAAAAGCGGACTTAGGTGCTTATTCAATTCAAACTCAAATTCCCTGCTCGCAATCGGCACCTGGTCATGGATCGTGGCAAAACCCATGGGGCTGGAATCCGGGCTTGGTCGATTAATCTCATCTGCCCAAACGCCGTCGCAGCCAATTAACAAGCAAGCTCCAAGACTAATTAAACTGAGTCGCGAAATAAGCATGGACAGATCATCGCGCATTTAATGTTAATGTCCAACGCACATTTTAACGGTACATACGTAATTTCCCCAGTGATCACAGGCTTTGATCCATATATTCTGTGCCCACGCGCTAAGGAAGGCGCCCGGCGGACTAGAGGATGAAGCGATGTCAGACAACTTTTTTGAATCCCAACTGAACCCTGCTAAAAACACTGCGGATTTGTCCTCAACGGCAGCCAATGCCTGGGGTCCCGGGGAAAAGTTAAATGTCGTCAAAAAAGAAATAATTGGCAACGGCAAACCAAACACCGGCACATATTCGGCATACAGTGTTCATGACTGGACAATCAACGATTCCGGTAGCAACAACATAACGCTCAAACAAGATGACGGCATGCCCATTGCAGTACGCAAAGATGATTTGGGAACCGACCAGCTAGGAAATCAAATCATCGGGATAAGTTTCAAAACCACAGGCAACGACCCTTCTGAAGTACGAATGGTGCTGCACAAAGATGCAAATGGTCAATTCCTTGGCGTAGAAGATGAGATTCACTTCAATGCTCAAGATGGTCGACAAAATGGCTATGAACGTGAAATTATCGCCGGCAGCAGGGACGACTCCGCCCTTCAAGCCAATTTGAAAGGACTATCTGAGCCGACCAATCCAGAACACAAATTCTTGCTTTATAAGCTTGGCGAACTAAATAACAAATTGGGCCCTGTCGATGCACCAAAGACGACCCAACAAAACCTAGAACAAATGCTAAATACCGTCGAGCAAGGTCCTTATCAAACCTCGAACCAACCCTCGAGCAACTATCAAAATTCCAGACCAATTGACGTACCGGTCAGCGGGCAAACAATGCCCCAATATCAAGGCAACAACAACTACTACCCGGTTCAACCAGGAAACTATAGCTACCAGGGCAACTACCAAAACTATCCTACAAATGACCAAGTAATTAACCAGCAGCAGAACAACGGTTACGCTCAAAACAGACCTGGTTTTGCTCCAGTTACGCAGCAGCAATACAACGGCTACAGAAATGGCCGGCCGATTCAAGAGTCTGTTCCCAATTACAACAGACCAACTGGCAATAACCTCCTAAATAATGTTGTGAACATGCTTGCCCCAGGTGGTGTGATGCGAGGACGCAACACACGCGATGGCTCCTTCTATAACCACATCGGTACTGGCTCATTCGGCGGACGCAATACACATGACGGCTCAAGTTACATGCACATCCCTCTGAACGGCGGCGGCTACAACGACAACGCATTCCGTAAACCATTCAGACCAATACAAAACCGTCCTGAGCCGGTTCAAGAACTTCCGCCACGTCAGACACCAACTGAATATGTTCCAGTAACACCACCTGTCGTTCGCGCCCCGGAGACCACACCAGGTTCGGCCGAAAGCGGTAATGGCTACTCAACCAAGACAGACTTAAACGGATACCTTTTCCCGTACAAAAAGAAGTAGTCCGTAGATTGGGACGCTAGATAGAGCTGCGCTCTACCAGGTAGCCGCACACCGGATCGTTGTTCAACATATATTGTTGGCGCGTCACTTTTACGCCCAAAATGTCTTCAATTAGCTTGGGTTCTAAACCACATAATTGACGGTATTGCTTAGCCAAATCATGCACGGCGCAATGCTTTTGATAGATGATGAAATTGCCATCAGGCAATGTTTCCCACTCTGTCATAAACCCACTCTCGGAAAAGAATTTGGCGACAGCGGTGATTTTCTCGGAAACGTCCTTACCTTCAAGTTCGACTCTAAGCTTTTGCACTACTTTCTTGTTGCGAAATTCCAGCAATTCCATGACACCGGCAGCCCCATCCTTTTCGTAGACGGCATCCAGTAAGTCATTGGCCAGGCTCTCATAACCTGACGGGAAAAGAGTTTGCGCCTTGGGGGTCAGGCTATAGCGATAAGTCGGTCTGCCACGCTGTTTTTTCTCGATCCGCGAGGTTATATAACCCTCTTTCTGAAGTCCTACCAAATGCCGGCGAACCGCCATGGACGTGATTTCCAGGACATCGCAAAGGTCGCCGACAGTCATTTCCCCGCGCCGTTTAAGGTGCAGGAGAACCGCATCATGAGTGCGTTCTGGCTTTTCTTCAATGGGTCTTATGACCATGGGTTTTCCCTGTCGTTCGATCCTCATTATCGCACCTGCCTGGAGCCCTCACCGAGGGTGCCTCCACAAAGATTAAGGGCAGATAAACGGGATTTGGAAGTGATCCTTAAGTACATTAATATGTAAACATATTTTTGATACTATAATGTCTATAAAAGGGACTGTGTCATAGGTTGACTAATTTTAAAGAAGATCTTTAACGATCCATCTATCTGAAATAAGGGCAAACCGTTACGATTGACACCTCTTTACAGGACAGCTGCCCGAAAGGCAGCCAAATGCCGGCGAAAGCCACTTAAGTCACAGGAAATCAAAGGTAAGACCAATGACAGACACGCCAATCCTACAAATCAAAGACCTTTGCGTGAAGGTTGAAGACAAAGAGATCCTCAAAGGGGTCAATTTGACTATCAACAAAGGCGAAGTGCACGCGCTTATGGGACGTAATGGTTCCGGTAAGTCGACACTTTCTTACACGTTGATGGGTCACCCACGTTACACCGTAACCAACGGTTCGATTCTGTTTGAAGGCAAAGACCTGTTAGCAATGGCTGCCGATGTACGTTCACGTGCCGGCATGTACCTGGCATTCCAATACCCAGTGGCAATTCCTGGTGTATCCGTCTCCAACTTCTTGCGCGCTTCGGTGAAAGCCAGACGCGGGCAGGACGTTCCTGTCAAAGAGTTCCGCAAAGAATTGAAAGAGCAATTGAAGGCTCTGGGCGTAAGCGAGACTTTCTTGTCACGCTACGTTAATGATGGTTTCTCCGGTGGCGAGAAAAAGCGTCTGGAAATCCTGCAAATGGCCTTGCTCAAGCCATCGATGGCTTTGCTGGATGAAACAGACTCCGGCCTGGACATCGACGCTTTGAAGACAGTCGCTCAAGGCATCAACGCCATGCAGAACACCAATGTATCGATTCTGCTCATCACTCACTATCAACGTATTCTCGATTACGTCACACCACAATTTGTGCACGTCATGCAAGACGGACAGATAGTGATGTCGGGTGACAGCGAACTGGCTAAGAAGCTGGAAGCTGAAGGCTACGATTGGACCAACAAAGAGCCCAACGGTAAAGAATTAGCGTCAACAGGCGTTTCGTAAGGCCTGGGGAGGCAATTATGGCAACTGAATTAACCAGAGACGATTTAACTAGAGACAAGATGCTCGACAAAGTGGGGTCCGACTATGACCAGAAGTACGGCTTCCACGACGATATAGCCTATACCTTCAAGTCAGGACGTGGGCTAACCAGAGAGATTGTTGAAAGCATCTCCAAGATGAAGAACGAGCCTGCGTGGATGCTCGAGTTCCGCCTCAAAGC
>SBAT01000113.1 GCA_005240105.1 Chloroflexota bacterium | reverse complement strand
TTTCGCGTGTCAGCCAAACTCTCACTTATCCAGCTTCATTTCTGTTGGTGGCAGCGTGTAACCCATGCCCCTGCGGATTTCGCGGCGACAAAATAAAACACTGCACCTGCACGCCCAATCAAGCCGACAGATACTGGGCTCGTCTGTCCGGACCATTTTTAGACCGGATGGATTTGCACGTTGAAGCAGCACGCTTGAGCGAAGACGAATTAGCTTCAACCAAGACCTATGAGTCGTCCGAAAGTATAGCTCTTAGAGTCAAGCGAGCAGTCGAGTCCCAGCAAGAGCGCTTCAGTCCGAACAACCTAATCTACAACGGTCAGCTCTCCCACAAACAAGTACGTAAGTTTTGTGGCATCGATGAAGCAGCTGGCAGGCTTCTGGCTCTAGCCGTCAACAAACTTGGTCTATCAGCACGAGCCTACGACCGCGTATTACGAGTAGCCCGCACCATTGCCGATCTGGAGGCATCGGAAAATATCGACAGCAAGCACGTTGCTGAAGCTATCCGTTATCGCTCACTAAAATGAGTCCATTAACGACGCCAGATATCGGCTCCAAGATTACGCAGCTTCGATTCAAGATGTTCATAGCCACGATCAAGGTGTACTAAGCCACTGACTTCAGTAATACCTTCTGCTGCCAATCCAGCAATGATCAAAGCACCGGCTGCACGCAAGTCAGTCGCTTTGACTTCAGCACCTGTAAGTCTTGGCACGCCTTTTACCACTGCTGCATTGCCGGTAAGGGCAACATCAGCACCCATGCGGCGAAGCTCTGGGACATGTCCATAGCGATTTTCGTAAATTGTTTCAGACAAAATGGATGTGCCTTCAGCAATTGTCAAAACAGCCATTAATGGCGCTTGCAAGTCCGTTGGGAATCCGGGATAGGGAAGCGTAGTTATATCAGTGCCTTTGTTCAAACCATCGCTGCGGATTTTCATCGTGTCCGGAGCATACATGGAAATTTCTCCGCCCATCTCCGATACTTTGCTCATCAGAGAATAGAGGTGATGTGGATTAGCACCTTCAACAACGATTTCACCACCGGTGGCCAAAACGGCCAAAATGAAGGTCCCGGCTTCCAGCCTGTCTGGAATGGTGTCGAAAGTCACTCCGTGCAACTCATCCTGGCTAACACCATCAATGGTGATGGAATAAGAACCTGCGCCTTGAATCTTAGCTCCCATAGCAATCAGGAAATCAGCCAAATTTACAATTTCCGGATCTTGAGCAGCATTTTCAATGATTGTCTGTCCTTCTGCTAAAACAGCTGCCATCATGATATTTTCGGTCGCGCCGTTGGACGGACGATCGAGATGAATACGCGTGCCTACCAACTTTTCCGTATTGGCATACACATAACCGTGCTCAATCTTAACTTCGGCTCCGAGCATCTTCAAACCACGCTCGTGCAGGTCTATGCGGCGCTCACCAATAGCACAGCCTCCCGGCAGGGAAACTTTTGCCTTGCGAAAACGGGAAAGCAATGGACCCAAAACTACTATTGACGCGCGCAATTGGCTAACAAGCTCATAAGGCGCTTCCGTATCTCTGACATCGCGGGCATCAATAACGACTTGCCCTTCGGTAATTTCAACTTTAGCCCCTAAATAACGAATTACTTCGGCCATCATGTAGACGTCTGTTAGATTCGGCACGTTGCGCAAAATGCTGACGTCTTTGGTCAGCAGGGCTCCGGCCATCATCTTAAGTACGGCGTTCTTAGCACCGCCAACGCGAACAGTGCCTCTCAAAGGCTTGCCACCGCGTATGATAATTTTCTGCTCGACTACAGCTTGTGCTGCATCGTTTTGGCTCTTAAGAGCTTGTTGATCTAGTCCAGTGGCTTCTGTTGACATTGGTTATTGAATTCTTTCTAGTAAACCCGCTTATATCTCTGAAGGTGGCGCTCTATTGAACAGATGCCGGACAAGTTGCTCCAGCCAATCCCTCAAGTCTTACTTTACACCGCCAACGTAAACTATATGTTAATTGAGGCAGCAAACTCCATCCAGGCAATGCGTTTAACGCGCTTATCAACCGTTATAAAAAGTAACGCTCCGGCTCGGCAAGCCTCGCCTTCGCTAGGCGGCCGCCTTTCCACGCTCCACTTCGCATTGCTCATCGCAAAGCTGCGTTCTCGCTATAGCTTGTAGACGACAACCCCTCTTGACTATCACGCAAAATTGGCTTCCTGTCTCATTCCTGGCTCATAGGCAGAACAAGTGTTAAACTGCCAATGCGAAACAGCCGCTTGTCAACAGGCGCGGTGTGCGAAATGCTTTTACGAGCCCTACTGGAGCTGTCATGAGATTACTGTTCGTCAATCCGGCAAAACTTCTACCTTTGCTGACTGTTGTCCTTGGACTGTCAGCTTGCTCCATTGGCGAAGAGGTAAAACACATAGAAGAAGTGCAAAGAGCGGAAATGCGCCAGGAGACTGCCCGTTCGGAAAACCTGACCGGCGAGCAGCTGTTTGTGCGCAGCTGCAACACCTGCCACCCGGGAGGACTTGCTGGAATGGGCCCCAGCCTTGCTGAAATAAACACCGCAATTCCCGATGACGCTCAATTGAAAGCCCTAATACGCAAGGGTCGCGGCAACATGCCCCCGCAGTCCAAAGAGACAATGAATGATCCGGAGCTGGACAACCTGGTTGTTTATTTACGATCACTTAACAAGTAATGGAATTCCTAGTTTTTCCAGAAGAAAAACTGCCAGTAATACAAAGCCGACAATTGCCAACAAGCGAGTAAGCCAATTTGGACCAGCCAACATAACTGGTTGCACAGGGCAGTATTTTAGAATTGCCTCATGAACATTGTCTTTGTCGGCTAAGTAAATGGACTGGATAATAAGCGGCCACATGCTCTTGTTGTTGACCAGAGGATGATAGAGAACAACAATTAGCTCCGGGCTTAAGTAAACCCGAAACACCTGCTCCCAATTTACCGTCTTACGCTGCGGCCAATAAGGACCGCGATATTTAATGCCCTTGCCGGACAGTTGCAGACTGCAGGGATTTATATACGGTCTTAAGCCAATTACTATGGACAGCATGGCAATGGTGCAAAAGAATCCAACCATATTGAACAGCAGCCGCATTTGGTATGTGTCAATAAGCGTTGTCCAACAATAGCGGGCTAGCCCCAGGTAGACAGCTGCCAGAATAATGCACATGGCCAACTCAGCTGGATCACGCTTTTCAATAAAGTTATCTTGGTCGAATTGTCCCTGCATGCCTTGTGCCAACCTGTCCTGGCCCTTAGATACCGGTAGAACAATAGCTGAAAACAGCCGACGAGTACATAGTGCAGACACCCTATCCGCCAAACAAATCAACTTGGGCTTTTCGTGACAGAGCCTGTCGTGATTGCTTATCAGACGGTAAATCACCGGATGAGCCGACCGCCTGATAAAACTCAGCATCGAATGGTCTAGTGCGAACAACAACCGGCATGGGCGTGGCATAACCCAAAACCAAGGCCTGTTGTTTTGGGTCCAGTTGCGAAAGCACGGTTCTCAGCGCCTGGCTGCCGGGCACACCGGTAAATACTGCTTCGATGTCCTTCTCGTCGTTTAAGAGCGCGGTTACCCTTGTGCCAATTTGACTCAACACTTCCGGATCAATTCCACTCGGTCTTTGATCGACAATCAAAAGAGTGACAAAGTACTTGCGCATTTCGCGGGCTATGATGCCAAAGATGGTTTGTTTGGCGACTTGCGGCGAGAGGAATTTATGCGCTTCTTCGATAACTATCATTAGCTTGCGTGGTGGGGCGACTCTTTCCGGATTAGCCAAATAAAGCTCTGATTGTTTTACATATTCTCGATGAATGCGCCTGGTAATGATATTGGTGGCAAGCATATAAGCCAATAGATTGTTCTGCCGTCCAAACTCCAGTACAACATGTTTACCAGCTTGAATAAAGCGAATGATTTCATCTATATAATTGTGATTAACACGCGGTTTTAGATACTGGGTTTTGGCAACAACCGTATTCAGACGGCGCTGCAATGTTTTAATTGCCGTTGGATGGCCTTTGTTAGTTTCAACAAATTCATCGATTTCTTCCGGCGACATCTCCAGAAGCGTTGAAATCCAGTTTGAACCGAACTTCTCTTTGATTATGTAGGCATTCTCCAGTGTGGCTTCGGAAAGCGCCAGCTCCGTTTTCAAAAGTTCCAGATCTTCAATTTCGATTTGGTCATAGCCAATATACAGTTCGTGAGCATCCGGCAATCCTCTTGCCCGGGAAGATTCAGCATCCAGACTGAAGACTACGACATCGGCACCAAAGAGCTGCTTTAGTCCTTTCACGCGGGGAGCGGACTTGTTTTCAGAAACTGCCTGCCAGCCATACTCATTGTGCATGTCGAAGACGAGAACTGAAGCCATATCTTTGCTGATCATGCCGGAGAGAAAAATTCTGGTGAGAAACGATTTACCGGTGCCGGACTTGCCAAAAATTCCATTTGATCTTTCAACAAATTTGGAAAGATCAATGCACACCGGAGTATCCATATTCAAAGGCTGTCCGATATTGAAATAACCGTTATTTCCGTCTTTGCCTTCTTCGCCAAACACAAGTGCAAAATCTTCTGCTGTTGCTTCATAAACTGAAGAAAAATGGCTCGGTATTGTCTTGACCGGACTTAATTCCGGCTGACCCTTGCCGCTTTGCTCAAGCATCAGCATAGGTTGCACTTTTACGGTTCCAAAAGTAGTAATACCCGATAGGACTTCTAAAACAAAGTCATCCCCTTGTGGAGGATTGAGCAAAATACGTGGATTGGCCGTGGAAAGACTGACGTCTGTCAACATGCTGAAGAAACGTGTGTTTTTTCCCTCAACAACAACAAAGCGTCCAACTCGCAAATCTTCGACCGATGCCCTTTCATTCAAGCGCATTTCCAGACCGCCAGATAACGACCCTTGCGTAACTATTCCCAAATAGTCCGGCTTTTTACCTGGCACTAATGACTCCCTAATTGCCATCAAACCCCAGAGCACGTGCAAATTGTTTTACTGCTTGTTCTTTTTCATTTGCCTGGTATATCTTTTCACTTACCAGCTTGTCTTCACTTACTCCATCATACTCAGTTATTTTGTAAGTGAGTGGCTCATGCAAGCTCCGCTCCAAACGAATCAGGTTTCCTTTGGTGTCAGTGGCCCCAACTAGTCCCCATACACCATCAAGAGATTTAACGATATCGTGTACCGTGTGCGGCCACTGACTACGCATAAGAACCATTCCCAGTTTCTCCTTCACTTACAAAAATGGCGGCCCGAAAGGCCGCCGCTTTTAAAAAATTTGTCCGGAGAGGGACTTGAACCCTCATGGTTACCCACACGCCCCTCAAACGTGCGCGTCTACCAATTCCGCCACCCGGACGCACTAGCTTCCATCCTTTAAAGGTCCTACCCTTTAAGTCGAGGGAACTGGATAGGACATGGGAAAAAGCTCCGTAGCAATAGTTTATGCATGGCCTGCCTGGTAGGTCAAGTTTGCGTGACGCAAAGTCCGCAAAATGGCGCCAAGATGCGAAAAATTTATCTTTTAACAACATAAACAGACCGATTGTGGGCATATCACTAAGGTAGGCATGATGTCCCTATTCAGCCACCCTGCCTGCCTTTTGAAACATCTCGACTACTTGTTCTTAACAAAAAGGCAATGAACTATCATCACAAGCATCAGCAAGAACAAGGAGACGACACTAGATGTGTCGTCGGGCCTTTTAGCAATGCGAAGTGGAGCATGGGTTGCCGGACGGCAAGCGGAGGCGAGGCTCCGCGAGCCCGAGCAATTACATGATGCTAATTGAAATGTACGTAGCTGGGATCGCTTTGGATGCACGAAATGGGCATCCAATTGTTGTCCTGAATGACTCCACTAAAAGGCGTGCGTTGCCTATTTGGATTGGCATGGCCGAAGCAAACGCCATAGGACGAGCTCTGGATAATTACAAACCGGAACGACCGATGACTCATGATTTGCTTTTG
>SBAT01000316.1 GCA_005240105.1 Chloroflexota bacterium | reverse complement strand
GTTAATCTCAACACCAGCAATCTTGTAGTAAATGGCACAGTCGAAGCGACTGCCGGCAATTTAGCTATTCAAAGTACAGCCTCCAACCAGAGTCTTAATGTGGCTATGGGCTATGGCTCGCTGCTGAATGCTCCTAGCGGTAATGTTACATTTAACAATACATTGCCAGGTCGCATTTCGATAATCGGTGGACCTTCAAGCGGTGTCATTCAAGCCTTGAATAATGTTCATTTCAATGGTGGTACTCAGAGCGTTAATGTTAATGTTTTTGCCATCTATGGCAATGTAACAGGCATTGGTTCTCCTTATTTGATTTCGACTTTTCATCCTGTGCCTCCGACTCCTGGGGTTCCTGATATGGAGACGAATCCTTTCGCGTTAGTTTCGCTTATAAATTCGGACTTGGACGTGCTAAATGCACAGGACAGTAGTGCCATACAGCAGGTACAAAATTCGAACATAAATTTCTTTCAGGCTGGCGCACAAGTAACCCAAGACATTCAATGGGCATCGCACAATTCAGCGAGCAATAATGTTAATACCGACACAATGATGGGTGGTAGCATAACGTCAGGCTCCGCCACGCAGGCAGTTCCCATCGACGATCAAGCTCTCGGGCAGAATTTTGCGTATTGCAATGCCGGTGATTTCAATTCGGCAAGTGTCGGTCAGATGCAATCTCATGGTGCAAGTATCGGTTCGCAAACCGTAGGTAATTTGTGCGTCTTGCAACAAGGTAATTTCTTGTTTCAGCCTCAAAGCGACATCACGGTTCAGGTTCAGGAAGGTTCAGTGGAAATACCAAATGGTGCCTCCGTACTTGTTATGGAAACAGGCAATGATGTAGCGGTGTTTGATATAAGCGACGGACCGAAGGCTCGCGTTCGCGTGAAGTCTGGCAACAAGATAATTACTATGTCGCCAGGCAGGCAAGTTGTTTTGACCAGACAACTAAATGCCGACTTCGATCAAGTCAATCCATCAAGACTAATCGGCTATAAGAATCCAAAGGGCGAATTGGTGGCAAGTGATATTCGTGCTTACTCGGCCGATTTCTCACTGCCTTCGGTCATGATGAGCGTTGCACCAATGAAGCGCATGCTTACATCCGATAGCCCTGCTGACAGGAGAATGGTGCAGCGTATGATCAAACAAGCCGTTGTCTTGTCTATGTTGCCGTCCAAGGCTGGTCCGTTTAAGACTTCGGGTGGACACAATTAGTTGATTGAAAATATAGGTTGTTACTCTTTCATTTCCTTCTGTAATCGCTCTGCAACCCATGAACGGGCAAGCACTCCGTAAGGTATTCTTTTGCTTTCAGCAACATGCAAAAGTGACTCCATCATTTCCTCGTCGGCTCGAAAAGCAACAATTCCACGCTCAATTGTGCGTTGACGAGCGGCAGCACGCCCTTGCTCGAGGCGTTTTTGTGTTTGTTCGGACCTTTTCATACGAGTGGACATTGTTACCTCAAGTATTTTTGAAAGAGCAGTTGATATGGCTTTGTTGCATCATCGGCGTGAAAAATGTGCTCATTGCCATCGGCCAGATATTCGATTCCGATTTCCAGTAAACGCCCACTAGCTGTGAGACCAATGATCATTATCCTGTCATTTCCCTTTTCGCTGGGTTCTAAATCGAAGTCAATTCCTGTGGCATATACATGGTCGACCTCCTCTTCAGTAACTTTGTGCTTCTTTAAAGAAGAAGTGTTGTATGTGGTCCTCATCATTGGACTCCGTTATACATTGTAGAACACAGTTGAACGGCTAGTCAAGGGATGAACTTTGCGATGACTCGGATTCCCGTTCAGTCCCCATTATAAAAACGGCCAAGTGGCGCAAAAAGTTCAGGTGCGCCACGTTAAATCGTGACAAGGAGGAGTAATTAATGTAAAACGAAACCTTACTGGTTGGATAAGTACGGACTTTGAGCGTGAGATCGCACTGCACACACCATTGGGACGGGTAGGTCAACCTGACGACATTGCTGATGTTGTAGTCTTTCTATGCTCGCAACAAGCACGATGAGTTAGTGGACAATTGATTCATGTAGGTGGTGGTACGACAGTCTGAGATTTGGCTCATTGCTGAGACCGGCTCATGTTTTGATCGGACTGAAATGGCGAAAAGCATTGCCGGAGAGGACTCTGCGAATTTGTGCAGCAGCCTGCTGCACAATTATTATGGGGTACCATCCAGCAATGGTACGCTGTTTACATACCGGTATCTTTCCGCCGTGCTTTGTAGTCATCTTCCAGCGGCAGGGTTTCGAGTTGGGATTCCAGCTGCTCAATTGAAGGCAGACTATCCTGGAAGGACTCAGGGAGAGTCTCAGTCAATTGATAACTGGACACTCCTATAGGTTTGTTCGTGTCGCGGACAGAATATTCAGCAACGATCTTGTTTTTACTTTTGCAGATGATAATGCCAATACTTGGATTGTCGTTAGGATGGCGTAGTAGGTCATCGATTGCTGACAGGTAGAAGTTTATCTTGCCGGCGAATTCAGGTTGGAACGCAACTGCTTTCAGTTCGATGACGATGTAGCAACGGAGTTTTAGATGATAGAACAGTAGGTCGATAAAGAAATCCTGTCCGCCTATTTCAAGATGGTGCTGTTGACCAACGAAGGCAAATCCGATGCCCAGCTCAAGGAGAAGCTTTCGAACATGGTGGACCAATGTTTTTTCAAGGTCTCGCTCAGATGTCTCCTGCGTGAGCCCCAGAAAATCAAAGTTGTATGGGTCCTTTAAAATCTGCTGAGCCAAGTCGGACTGGAGTGGCGGCAAAGTGCGCGAGAAATTAGTCAGTGCTTGCCCCCGGCGTTTATAGAGCCCACTTTCTATTTGATGGATCAAAATGGCACGGCTCCAGCCATGCTCAATAGTCTGTGAGATATACCATGCTCGTTCGGTTTGATCTTTCACCTTGTCCAAGAGCGTGCAATTGTGAAACCAGGGAATTTGTGCAGCAACCTGCTGCACAAATTCAATATCAGGGCAGGATTCCGCAAGAGCCCTCATGTACTTCAAATTCCGAGGCGAGAGTCCCTTCATGTCGGGAAAACTTGTCCTTAGATCTTTTGCCAGTAGGTCAATGACTCTTGCGCCCCAACCTAAGGCGGCTTGCTGCTCTAAGATGTCACGTCCAATTTGCCAGTACAGTAAAATAAGTTCCCGATTGACCGCTAGACCGGCTCTAACACGTGCTTGTTGGATGCGCTCTCTCAAACTGTTCAGGAAGTTGGCATATCCGGATAACATCTCGGAACTGTTTGATATGGATAACCGATTTTCTTTCGTCATAAAAGGGATCTCCGTTATCAAGATTAAGGAGTGGTTGTAAGGTGAGCTTTGTAATGCTCCATATACAAGACGTTTGAGACCGGCAAAAAGTTCAAAAGTCGGCCGAGAATTAACATGATACGAATCGATAGAAGTTCACTAGTCAGCCGGATTACAAGCGTAATTGCGCGCTAAAATTGAGAGCATGATTAACGGAAATAATGCTTCTCGCATAGCAATTTTGGGAGCGGGCAGTTGGGGTTCCACCCTCGCTTGGCTCTTTTCTAGTCATGGTCGCGAAGTTTCAGTGTGGGTTCGAGAAACTGAACGAGTTTCTCTGATCAAAAGTCACAGACACCCGAGGGGTGGAGCAACTGTACCCACGCTTGTGCGGATCACATCGGATATGTCCGAGGCTATTGCCGATGCGGAAGTAGTTCTCTTTTGCTGCACTTCGCAATCAATGCGCGAAGTAGCGGAAAAGTTTTTAAAAGCGTGGCAAGCTATTGAAAGCGGAAAAGCTGCCAAACCAATTCTTGTTACCTGCGCCAAGGGTT
>SBAT01000155.1 GCA_005240105.1 Chloroflexota bacterium | reverse complement strand
GAGTGGTAGGTTCCAAGACTGGCGCTTATGTGCCGGCTAGCGGCGACATAGTCTGGTTGGAGTTTGATCCACAGAAGTTCATCGATACTGCACCCTCAGAAGTTATGACTGAGGGTGCTGGCAAAAATTCGTACTCTTCTACCGAATTAGATTGTGTAGCCTAATAACCCAGCCGCTTGATTGCTTTATCGAGCAACTCAACTTCGGCCGTCAACTTACAAACAGCATGATAGTTTTGCATTTGGCTTAGGCGCTTGATTTGATCTGCCAAAAAGTCTTTGCGCTTGATCAAGCGATTTACTTCCTGCAAATTCTTGCTCGGAGCAAAGTAAGGACGTCTGCCACGGCGGAAATCCATGTGCACTACTTTATCTTTGCTTGCATCGAAGCGCTTGCCTGACTTAGTGCTTCTTAAGCGATCAGCACCGGTAATTTCAATCGGAATGACGGTTGCCTGCTTACGGTCATTTGCATCGATAAGAGCAGCTCTAAAGGCTATGGCATTGAAAGCAGCCTGCTGATGATCATTGAAACCCTTGTTCAGCAAATACTCAGCGCGCCGGCGATGGTCCATTTCTTCGCAGAAGAAAAAAGTCATGCCCAGCCCAAGAAACCCCAGCGGCGAACCGGCCATAAAGGCAACGGCGGTCATGGACAACTTGTCCTGGGAGTTTAGTGTCGGTTCAAGATATTTGCGAGCTTCTTCATCAAGTTCGGAAGCTTCGCGGGACAGAGTGCGACTTGTACGGGAATCAAATCCGCTTTCACGTATTTGGCTTTCGCTAAAAATATCCCGTACATACATTGATTTCATTCAGAGTCGCCTGTCTTGTGGGTGCCAACGCCTCGCCAGAGAGCGTCATATGGAACAACGTCCAAGGTGAATGAGTCTAAGATGCCAGTGAGTAAAAGTCACTGGGAAAACCACCATGCCTAGATTCAAAAACTCCAATCTGGCGCCAGTTTGCGGCTTTGACCGGGCGGTTTTCCCCACTGAGGAGCCCCGCAAATTAAGGCCCACTAACCGGCCCTGCCTGCTCTTTGCTACCCATCTCTTGGCAGCTAGGGGAAATTTTTGCCAACAAGCAATACAATGATGGCGATGAATATCCCTATGGCACGAAACAACGGACTTCATGTCGGCAACCCTTTGGCGATGTTGGACAATTATTGCGCTATTGGTATAGGTCTTTTCGGCCAAGCCACAATAATGTTTTTCCAGGCGCTTCGTTATGTTTTCCGTGGCGAAATTAGTTGGCCCGAAGTAATGCGCCAGGCTAACATGATTGGAATCGGTTCTTTGTACGTAGTTGGGGTGACGGGTCTTTTCACCGGCTTTGCTATGTCGTTGCAAATTTCTAAAGAGCTCGTAGCATTTGGTGCCGACACAGCCGTGGGTGGTGTAGTTGCACTGGCGCTGATACGCGAAATTGGTCCAATCACTGCCGGAGTAATGGTTGCTGGTCGTGTAGGTTCAGCCATAGCCGCAGAACTATCCAGCATGGTTGTATCCGAACAAATTGATGCCCTTAAAATTATGCGCGTTGATCCAGTGCAGTTTCTCGTAGTGCCTCGCTTTTTAGCAGCGCTGGTGATGATCCCTGCGCTCTCAATTTATTCAATGTTTCTTGGTCTGGCCGGTGCAATTTTCATTGCTCAAGCTAAGACAAATATTCCTCCGGAAACATTCCTGGATTCCGTCAAGCAAACAGTTGTCGGCACCGACTTCATTACTCACATCGTAAAGTCAGTAATATTTGCTTGCATCATCATATTTTTCTCTTGCTCAATCGGTCTAAGCGCTCGCGGTGGCGCCGAGGATGTGGGACATGCCACCACTCGGGCCGTTGTTTGGACCATGACAATTATTTTTATTGCCAATTACATAGTCACTGCCCTTAGCCCCCTGCACACGTAAATTAAGAACAATGCAAGCATCTGATGCAAAAAATCTTGTGGCAAGCCCCTTCCTTCTCGTCGAGGACTGGTTCGGCATTGGTATACGCTTAGCAGGACAAGTAGGCATTGTAATTGCCAGAACATTTTATTGCTTGCTACGCTTGCAAATAAATTGGCATGAATCAGTACGTCAGGCGTATTTTATCGGCGTTAAATCTTTTCTCGTAGTCGGCATTACAGCTCTGTTCACGGGACTGGCAATGTCCCTGCAAATAGCTATTCAGCTCGTCCAATTTGGTGGCGAGTCGGAAATTGGTGGTGTAGTTGCATTGGCCCTAATTCGACAAATAGGTCCAATTACCGCCGCAATTATTGTTGCCGGTCGAGTTGGTTCATCCATTGCCGCTGAGCTGACTACTATGAATATTTCGGAGCAAATTGACGCCCTGAAGGTTATGCGCATTGATCCAATCCGATATCTGGTTGTGCCAAGATTTGTGGCCGCCATGGCCATGATGCCGGTGCTCTCAATCTATGCCATGGGAATTGGCATTTTTGCCGGCATGGTGATAGCACTTGTATACGCCGATGTATCTTTCGGTGTGTTTCTTGACTCAGTAAAATCCAAAGTTATTGATCAAGACTTCTATGTGCACTTTCTCAAATCCTTCATCAACGCCGCTATCGTTATCTTTTACTCTTGCACCATCGGACTTAATACCAAGGGTGGTGCAGCAGATGTTGGCTATGCGGTCACTCGCTCAGTCGTATGGTCTATGACCGTAATGTTCATTATCAACTATATAGTTACCGATCTCACTTACGAAGGTCCCCGCTAAAAATACAAATGACCAGCCAACCAATACCACCCAGCTCACTACCCCATTTTTCAAAGGCCTCCGAGCCGATGATTAAGGTTGAAGGCTTGCGTAAAGCTTTTAACGGACGTGAAGTCCTGAAAGGTGTTAGCTTCGAAGTTTGGCCGGGAGAAATGGTGGCCATCATTGGACCTTCCGGCTGTGGCAAGTCAACCCTGCTTAAGCTAATTACAGGGCTACTTGAACCAGACGAGGGCAAAATAACCTTGCACTCAAAGCAAATTGGACTGGTCTTCCAAGGCTCTGCTCTGCTTAATTCACTGAGTGTGCGAGAGAACTTGGCTTTGGCTCTCAGTGAGCATAAATTACCCCAAGGTGCGCAAGATAAGACCATTATGGAAGGTCTAAAGCTAGTCGGTTTGTCTGACTATGCAGACTCATTCCCCAATCAGCTCTCGGGCGGACAACAAAAGCGCACCAGTTTTGCCCGGGCTATCGTTAATGATCCGCAAATCGTTCTATACGACGAACCAACAACCGGACTTGATCCGGTAATGTCTACAATTATTGAAGACTACATGATTGAGCTGGAAAACACACTGCACGCAGCAGGAATTGTCGTTACCCACCAGTTTTCCACCTGGACCCGTACCGCTCACCGGGCCATCCTTTTGCATGATGGCGTGGTAGTCTGGGAAGGTAAGCCACACGAAGCCCTGCATTCAACCAATCCATACATTGTTCAATTCGCAAAAGCAACAAGAGAAGGTCCTATGTTAGCGGGAAAAGTATGATGCACATAGCGACTAAGCCAGTTAATAGAAAAGGTGAAAAAGGATAAATGGCAACTAAACCAAATTACGAAATTCGAGTCGGGCTGTTCACGATTGTGGCACTTGGACTATTGATATGGGGATGGGGCTGGCTTAAAAGTGCTTCCTTATTGCATCCACCACAACGCTTCATCTGTCAATTTCATGATGTTGCCGGCTTAAACAAGAATGCCACCGTCAATATAAATGGCGTCCGCGTTGGCGTAGTTGAGGATATAAAACTCGTCCATCAACAAGAAGTGCACACCTTTCTGAAAATTACTGCAGAAAATGTACGCGTGCCTGTAGGATCAAATTTCACCATTCAAACGCTTGGTTTGGTAGGCGCAAAGTATATCGAAATAACTCTACCGGATACAAAGCCAGGAGCAACTCCTCCAATTGAAATTGCTGAAAATGCCGTTGTTGAGGGACAAGATCCAGTACGCGTTGAAATGATAATCAACGACGTTGCTTCCAAAATTCAAAAGATAGCTAACACAATAACTACCGGCAAGAGTGGGCAAAGCTTCGAACGGGCCCTAGAAAAATCCGGCGAAGCCATGGAAAACTTGACTGACGCATCCGTTAAGCTCAACCATAATATGGATAAGTTTTCTGATGTGGCCGATTCCGTAAACGACACTTCCAAAAAAATCGGTGGTGTAGCCAGTTCCGCAACTCAATTCTTTACTCACGGCAGTCAAACCATGGATGGTATCACGGTTCTTTCCACCGATCTTCGCGGAGCAACTTCCAAAGTAACCAAATTGCTTGATTCACCAGCATTCTCTTCAGACTTAAAAGAGACGGTGCAAATGGCACGCGAAACGGCCAACACGGTATCTGCCACCATTCATGAATTGAATGCCACCCTTGGCGATAAAGAACTGCGCGGCGACATAATGGCCATGCTACAAAAAATCAACGATTCGACGCAGAACATAAGCCACTCAATGCAAATTGTGGACAAGGTAGCCAGCGACCAGGGCTTGCGCTCTGACATCAAGGAAGCTGTGACCGCCGCCAAAGATGCGATGACAAAAGCAGACGATCTGATGAAGGACGCAAACTTCAAGTCTGATTTGACGCAAACAATGGCCAAAATGAAATCAGCTGCTGGCAATGTTGATCTGGCCGCTCGCCAATTGAATCAAATCCTCGGCAAGCGTGCTCCTCTATTTCATATGATGATTGGTCGCCCGGGTCGCATTCCAGCCGATCGAATAGAAGCCCCCCAGGAAGAACAACAAGCTGGCGTGGATTTAAAACCAGCTCACTAGAAAGGTCGACATGAAGTACGAAGCGGTAATTGGTCTTGAGGTGCACGCACAACTCAAGACAAAATCCAAAATCTTTTGTGGCTGCCCAACAGACTTTGGTGGCAATCCAAACGATCACGTGTGTCCGGTATGTCTGGGCATGCCTGGCGTTCTGCCCGTGTTGAATAAGCGCGCGGTGGAATTTGCTATTAGAACGGGACTAGCGTTAAATTGCGAAATTGCTGAAACCAGCAAATTCGATCGCAAGAATTATTTTTATCCGGATCTGCCGAAGGACTATCAGATATCACAATTTGATCAGCCTGTTTGCAAAGGCGGATATCTTGTAATCAACGGCAAGAAATTACGCATCCATAGAGCGCACTTAGAAGAAGACGCGGGCAAATTGGTACACGCTGGTGCTGCTGGATTACATGGTTCCGACTACAGCTTGGCTGACTACAACCGTTGCGGTATAGCACTTCTAGAAATAGTTAGTGAACCAGACATGCGCTCACCTGAAGAGGCTCGTGCATATCTTGAAGAGCTGCGTTCTATTGTTAGATATATCGATATCTGCGACGGCAATTTGGAAGAAGGAAGCTTTCGCTGTGACGCCAATGTTTCTATTCGTCCAGTAGGACAAGAAGAATTGGGCACCAAGGCCGAAGTGAAAAACATGAACAGCTTCAGGGCTGTGCAGCGCGCAATTCAATCTGAAATAGAAAGACAGACGGAGATTCTGGAAAATGGCGGCCGCGTCGCTCAAGAAACGCGCCTGTGGAATGAAGCAACCGGATCAACATTTCCCATGCGTTCAAAAGAAGAAGCGCATGACTACAGATATTTCCCAGAGCCTGATTTGGTTCCATTAGCCATTGATCGCAAATGGGTAGAAGAGATTGCTAAAACCTTGCCCGAACTTCCGGAAGCAAGGCGTAAACGCTATGTCGAAGAATCGCAACTCTCACTGGATGACGCAATTGTTTTAGCTGACTCCAAAGACTTTAGCGATTTCTTTGATGCTGTGCTGAAACTTGGAACTCCTGCCAAACAAGCAACCAACTGGTTGATTGGCCCAGTTACAGCGCATTTAAAAGAAAACAAACTGGACATAACTCAGACACCAATGACGCCCGAAAATGTGCGTGATTTGGTAGACGCAATCGGCAAAGGTGTATTGAGTTCAACCACAGCCAAACAAGTCCTCGCCGAAATTTTGTCTAAAGCCGGCAACGTAGACGACATCATCAAAGATAAAGGACTCGCTCAGATTAGCGATGAGTCGGGATTGAAGGATACTGTCGCCAAAATCATTAACAATAATCCAAGCCAGTTGGAAGAATTCCGCAGCGGACGCACAAAACTGCGCCAATATTTCTTCGGCGAAGTTATGAAGGAAACTAAGGGCAAGG
>SBAT01000157.1 GCA_005240105.1 Chloroflexota bacterium | reverse complement strand
GTTGCTGCAAGTATTGCTGTTCTGAAGTCAGGCGATTATTCCAATAGGAATTGAGCCCAGTTTGCTGACCTTGAAGGCGAGCCAGTTCGGCTTGCAAACGGGCAGCTTTGTCAGGGCTTAGATTGCCCGAAGCAAGGCGCTGCTGAATTTTTGTCGCCTTATTGCTGAGATTAGTTTGCTGACCCCAGTAAGGTCTTGCTGCAATGCTGTTAGTACCAAAAGCACCATAGCCATTGTTGGCTACATTATTGTTGGCTACATTGTTGTAGCCGCCATTTCTGCCGGCAAAATGGCCTGCATTGTTTCGCCAGCCAGAGTGATTACCTTTATTTGAATTCCGCCAGCCGAAGTGATTACCTCGATTACCATTACCGTAGCCATTACCGCTGCCATTACCGCTGCCATTACCGCTGCCATTACCGTAACCATTACCGTTGCCATTACAGCGTTGTGCTTCAGCCGGAATTACTGCCGTAAAAGCAATGGCAGCCGCAAGACTTATTGCACCGAGAAACTTTGCGTTCATGAACTAACCTCCAGAAGGTGAATTTTCGTATTTGTGGATGCACTCTTAAGGAGGCAGACGACGATAGTTTGTTCAGGTTCCGAAACTTGGGCTGAATTTTATTAAACTAATAGCCAAAATACTGACAACTAGGGCTTTTCCAGCTCTACTGCCGCCCCAGATAATTAGTGCCCTAACTGGGTACATATCCTATTAGGGAAATGGGTTCTATTTGCGCTTCTTATATAGTAGGCATTTCAGCATGGCAATTTCCAAAGGGTTTGAAAACAAGGACTCAAAGTCAGAGAAAACTGACGGTCACAAGCAGTCCGGCAGCCCAACTTTTGACGTGCTCAGCTTGCTTGGTATGCCCAGTGCCAAGGACATAGAAAAGAGCGTCAAAGCCGCCATTCACGGCGCAGAACAAGCCGTGGACGGTCTGAAGCATTTGGTCACGCAAGCCGAACACAAGCCCGCCACGGACACACAAACACACTCATCAAGCGACAATCACCACGACTTTAAACGGGGAAGCCTCCTGAACGCGACGCATCAGGATGGCCATCAACGTGGCGTATTGATGGGCCGGCTTATGCACAATGAAACTGCCGCTCATCACAATCCCAGTCACCTCAGTGCATTTTTGCTAAAGCAGCGCCACGAGCGGGAAGGACAACATCAGCATGCTGATATGCCTCAGCAGCCAATGCAATTCGACCAGCAGCCAATGGCATTTAATCAACAGCAACCTCAGGAGACACATGGAACCCAGTGGCAGGAAGCAAACTATAGTTTCAGAGAGGCAACAGCAGATATGGTTCTGCAAGCAGCCAAACCCCTGGCGGCTCTGGCACCGGGAGCAGATTTAAATCCAAACCTGGGAGCCGACGAGCAAAAGCTCAAAGACATGGGGCTGCCCTATACACGCTCTGTCGACAAAGACATGCGCCCTTTTTTCGAACATGTTGTTCGTCCAATAGTGATGCGCCAGCCGGAGAAATTCCATAGTCAGATGTCCGGCGATTCACATGCTACAAACTTGCCATATGGCGGCTTTCAACACTACTCCCAAATGCCGCACAACAACTATTATCATGCCGACAACAACTACCACGGTCAAAACCAACACCTTACCTACGGCGGCTTCCAAAGCCACGTACCTTACTATCGCCGCTCGAGTTAGTAAGACTGGAACTTAAACAAGCCCTTCCAAGTTATACAGTTTTCGCGCATTGTCATGCAGAATAGCAGCGGCAATATCATGCGCCTGCTCTTCGTAAATTAGACCGGCAGAAATTAGGGAATTGAGCGCAATTGAAAGCTCGCGCTTCCAAGACAAGGCTCCGTACCAGTGCGCTTCCGGTACAGTATGTCCGTCAGAAGCAGCTAAAATTTTTGAAGTGGGTGCCATTGATAGCGCCTGGCGCAAGAGATAGCGAGCATATGGCGAAGCAAAACTTATGGACAAAGAAAGATCCATATATACATTGGGATAAATGGAACAGAGATAGGCAGCCTCGCTTACATAGGGATAACAGTGCAGGAGGACAAAGTTGGTCTTGGCGAATCTTTCCGAAATGAATATGTCACGCAAAGCAAGTGGATTGGTTTTTCTTAAATCTCCATCGTCATCACCAATTCCGGTATGCATTTGCACGGGCAAATTTGACGCACCGGCAATTTCAAAGGCCTCTAGAAGTGCGTAGTGATACAAATTCCCCGTATCACCCACACCTATGCGAAAATTAGCTTCCGCCGATTTGCTTTTAAGTGAATCAAATTCCTTGCGTGCGGTATCTTCAGGGACGACTCTAAGATCCAATCCACCGCGATAGCCGGCAATTGTCTTCAATGCCACTACATTGTCTGTTTTACCTTGACCAAGACGATCTCGATAAATTCTCATCAACTCGTCGAAACTGCCGGCTTTAGAAATGGACTCCTCTAAGAGTGATTCAATGCGCAGACAACGCCAGGCCGGCCGCTGAGAAATGTTAGCCATCTCATCGATGGTCATTGAATCACTTGTCACAAAACCATCGTCAATAATCATTCCACCGATGGAGACTTGATCCCAAAGCCGGTTAAGATATTCCTTCTCCGGCAATGTCTGCCGTTTAGCAAAGACTTCCTTTTCACCATAGACTTCAAATAGATCACCCAAACGGTTCAACATATCCATATAAAAGACGGAGGTCGGCAAATGATCTTCTATTTGGCTTATCGACCGACTTTCCGAAAAGCTCTTGCGAAAATCCAGCAAGTCTAGTTGCTGCTGCCTCTTCCTTAACGGATGGCAATGCTGGTCAATAAAGATAAAAGTCTTCAGATCAATTCCCACAGTGTCTCCAAAATTAGTATTTAAATCGATGCTGGCTCAATTCAAATTCCACATCCTTGCCACTGAACATTATCGTTTCGGACTCTTTGACGATAGAAAATGTCTTAACCAGCGCCGGTCCCAAAATC
>SBAT01000282.1 GCA_005240105.1 Chloroflexota bacterium | reverse complement strand
GCGCCCATATTCACCGTATATGTGATTGAAGATTAATTCTTGCTGTTTGCGAATTGCACCTGACTTACCAAAGTCGAGTATCCACAAAAATTTTGCAGTCATCAAGATGGACATCGATCACGCGAATGCTGACCAGCTCACTGACTCTTACGGCCGTATAGAGCAGAAGCTTGAGCATAAGCTCGTGCTGTAGATCGCCGCATTTTTGGACGGTCTTGAAGAACTTCTTCAATTCCGCTGATGAAAGTATTTCCGGCAGGCGCCTCTCTTTCTTCGGCTTTTTTAGCTTTAACTTGATCCTTGCTTGCTGGCAAACATAGACGAAGTCCTCGTAGCCAAGACGGTGTAGCCGAGCAACCCGGATGATTTTTTTTACGGCCTCCAATTTCGCACTTTGTTTTCTTGCTGCGAAACTAGACGGTTTTTTGGGTTGCCTATGTACCATTTGCGCTCTCTTATGCCAGTTTAATTTCGCCTTACTACCATTCTACGAAATAATATCAATCAGGCAACCCATTGGCTGAGAACTAACCCCGTTGGGAGTGTCGTATGACTGACAATGCCCAGACAGATGCAGCGACAAAGCGTCGACGGCCCCGTGATATGCCGCTGCCGGAAAACCCATCTGACGACGAGTTGGCTAGAGATTGGACTCTATCGACCCTTGATTTCATTGAAGTCAGTCGCTGTCGTGGTGACGGCAATAAGCTCAGATTTTCCATCCAACTCTGCGTGCTCCGAAAATACAATCGCTTTCTTGCCATCTACAACCTAGTTCCTATGCGCATTGTAAATCATTTGTGCAAACTCTTGGAATTGCCACCGACTCTGCACCGCCTCTCTGAACCAGAGCGTGATACCACTGAATATGAGTACCGGCAGCGTATCCGTGAGTATCTGAACTTTCACGAATACGGTGAAAAGATTGAGATGGAGCTTTCAGGCTGGCTGGCTCAGCGAGCTGTTGAGGGCATGTTGCCGGAAGAGCTTTATCAAAAAGCAGAACAGCTTCTCAAATCTTGGCATGTTGTTCTTCCTGCAGCCTCAACAATTGAGAGGCTGGTTGACAGCGTCTCTGCTCACGCCAAAGAAGAGTTCTTTGAGTTCATTTCGTCGAGACTCTCGAAAGACCTCAAGAAAAAAATCGATCAATTGCTAATCCAGACTGGCACCGATCGAAAGACGGATCTGTTTCATTTGAAGGAGTATCCTCCATCAGCCACAGCTACAAAGCAGGTCGAAAGCTAGCAAAGTCTGGACTGTCCACTGTTTTGGATGCCACTGAAATTATGGTAGATGCTCACATTCCAGTCGATGACAGGACAAGCACATTATTCGAAAAGATAAACGAAGAGCGTCTTAGGGATGCTTTGATCAGTTGCCGGGCATTCCAGCGCCTGGAGGACAGAGGATTCGTAGACCAGCTCTGTGACCATTATTCTGCATTCCGGCGCTATTTCCCAAAGTTCATAACACTGAACTTTGAGTGTTCAGTTGGCACAGAGCCGCTGCTGGAAGCAATAAAACTCGCGCGGAGCCTCGACGCCGATTCAAAAAAACGATTCCCATCCGATGCCTCTTGTGCATTCGTGCCCGCTGCATGGCTGAAAGCACTGAGTAAGATGGACGGTTCCATTGATCGTCGCGTGTGGGAAATTGCCCTGGCTGTTGCAATCAGAGACGCTCTTCGCTCAGGGGACCTGCATT
Source organism: Chloroflexota bacterium (assembly GCA_005240105.1). GTDB lineage: Bacteria > Cyanobacteriota > Vampirovibrionia > Obscuribacterales > Obscuribacteraceae > SBAT01. Next base: position 1,869 of record SBAT01000282.1, on the reverse strand, counting down.
TGGCACGGAGCCGAAAGCATGTATCCTTTTGGAATCTGGTTTACAACGAGAGCAAATGGGAGGAGCAAAAGCCCAAGGCATACGCTTCTCTGGCTCTTCCTCTTAAACCGACTGACATGCTTTCAAAATTGCGGACTGAGTACACCGACGCGGTGACCATTGCAAAGACTGAACTTGCCGCGAATTCCTTTGTCAGCATTACTGATGGAAAGCTCCATCTCAAAAAAGCAGATGCCCTCAAAATCCCCGATAGCGCCAAGCAATTGCACCATGTCATTGAAACAAATATGCGACACATCAGGATCGAGGATCTGTTGCAAGAAGTAGATCAAGCCTGCAATTTTTCTCGTGAATTCCGCCCCTTGGGAGGATATAAACCCCGCATCAAGAATCTCTACATCACAATATTGGCCAACTTGATAGCGCAAGGAACTAATCTCGGAATCGCCGCTATGGCAAATAGCGTCGACAGTCTGACTGCGGACATGCTACAGCACGTCAATCAATGGTTCTTCGGTTCTGAAACTCAGAACACCGTCAACGCTGTGCTTGTGGACTATCACAGGACTTTGCCGCTGAGCAGTATCTACGGCGCCGGCGAATTGTCGTCTTCCGATGGTCAAAGATTTGGTGTTCAACAAAGCTTCCTGCTTGCGTCTTTCTATCCAAGATACTTTGGATATTATGACCGTGCCATATCTCTCTATACGCACACTTCTGATCAATACAGCGTCTTCAGCACTCAGGCCATCTCCTGCGGTCCCAGAGAAGCTCTGTATGTTCTTGATGGTTTACTCAACAACCAGACGACTTTGAACCCTCGGGAACACACAACAGACACCCATGGATTTACTGAGCAACTCTTCGGATTATGCTATCTGCTTGGGTTCTCATTCATGCCCAGGCTCGCTGACTTGCCCGATCAACGCCTGTACAAATTTGATCGCAATATCGATATGGGCGACCTGGAGCCACTTTTTGAAGCACCGGTCGATCTCGCTTTAATACGTGAACAGTGGGACCAACTTGTAAGAGTTGCTGCCAGCCTCAAAGACAAGGTGGCTCCGGCGCATGTCGTGTTGCACCGTCTGGTAAATGCTTCTCCTTCTGACCGAGTTGCAAAAGCGCTCACCGCCTTAGGTCGGTTGGTTAAAACGGCCTACCTCCTTCGCTATATTTCTGATCCGGCTCTGCGCCGAAAAGTTCAGAAACAGCTCAATAGAGGCGAGTCTCGCCACGATTTGGTCAAGTGGCTTTTCTTTGCCAACAGGGGCGTGTTTAGAACTGGTGACTTGGACGAAATCATGAACAAGGCTTCCTGCCTCAGTCTTCTGTCTAATGCAGTTCTAGTTTGGAACACCATTGAAATGGAAAAGATCATCATCAAGCTCAGAGTCAGTGGACAGCACGTGGATGACGCCGACATTGCGTTATCTTCTCCGCTGCCACATCGTCATGTTGTGCCAAATGGCTCTTACTTCAATCAACCTTCACAAAAACAGCCCAGCATCTTACTTCTCAGAGAATAATTCGATTTTGGGCGGTTTTCGACGCTCAAACCGCTTTCCCAGTATGGCTTTTCAGCTTATAGTGGTTTTTCGCACGGTTGCTGCCGGTACGCCTATCAAGCGGCAAATCTAAACTGTCGCTGGCGGCAATTTAATTTGACGCTAGACAGGTAATGCCATTTCCGACGCGGTCAAGTCCAAAATCAAGCCTCCAAGACAGCAACACTTACTCCAGTATAACTGTCACTTCCGCCGGCTATACTGCGCCCGGCCACAAATTGAGGTTCTGATGTCCAGGCAAAGCTGATGGCTGAAAAGGCTCACTGGGCTGAAAAACTCAATCTATGCCCGCGCAAAGTAT